>NZ_JBEPBM010000046.1:0-47076 GCF_040299205.1 Streptomyces sp. NPDC000983
GACCAGGACACCACCCCGGTGGCGTCGAAGCCTCGTGGAGCCGACCACAAGACCCGCACCACCCGCCCCCGCCGCAAGGCGGAGGCGGGGCGGGCAGGTGGCGCAACCCTGCCGCACCAGCGGCAGAAGGAAACGAGAGACCGTCCTCAAACCGAAGCCCCTGACGCTTCGGCGATGTGACGGACCTTCCGGGCCGAAATACCCGGAATACTGAGAGCCACTGAGGCTCTCAGCAACGGCATCGCACCCGAACAGAAGCCGCGGGTCATCCACCAGGACACCGCGGGTGTGCCCGGCACCGGCGAGGACGGTGACCAGTTCGGCATGTCCCTCGGTGTCGGCGACACCAACGGTGACAAGTACGCCGACGTCCTGGTCGGCGCGCCGGGGGAGGCCGTCGGGTCCGCGACGTACGCGGGTGCGGCGACGCTGCTGCGGGGATCGGCGGCCGGTCTCACCACGGCCGGGGCGACGGCCTACACCCAGAACACCGGCGGCGTGCCCGGCACCGCTGAGGGCGGCGACCGGTTCGCCGCCGCCACGCACCTCGCCGACGTCACGAAGGACGGCCGCGCGGAGGTCGTGGTGGGCGCACCAGGTGAGAACTCCGACGGTCTGCTGTGGACCGCCCGCGGATCGGCGTCCGGCCCTGCGGTCGGCGGGTCCACGGCGGTGAGCGGTACGGCCGCCGGAGTCAAGCGCAGGTACGCGGAGATCGACTTCGGCGGGGCGCTGCCGGGGGCTCGGTCCACGATCTGACGAGCGGAGCAGCGTCCGCGAGGGCGGCCCAGGCGTCGATCACGCGTCGTCCGAGGGGTCCGGGGCGGGATCGACCTCTCCCCAGGGGTCGTCGTTGGGATCGGGCTCGCCGTCCCTGGGATCCGGTTCCCGGTACGGGGCGAAGGCCCTGTCGTCCCAGGGGGCGGCGACCCGCTCGGGACCTTGGTCCCAGGGGAGCGGGCCGGTCCAGGACGACGGGTCGCCGTCCTCGTCGGAAGCCGGGTCCGGACCCCCGTCCCAGACCTGTACGAGGCGACGGAGGTCGGGCGCGGCGGCCCGCCCGGATGCGAGGAAGGGATGGTCCAGTGCGGCCGGGAAGGTCTGCTCCCAGAAGTGCCGCAGCGGGGTGAGGTGGTGTGCGGCGTTCGGCCCGGCCCGCATCGCCTGCCGGCGGAGCACAGTGATCTGGGCCGGTGCCACGTCGTTGAGCAGTTGGAGGAAGAGCCGTGACGGCGCGGTCGGCACCCGGGCCAGACCGGTCGGCAGGGTCTTCATGAGCGTCTGGCCGTAGGCATGGGCGACGGGGCTCTCCTCCAGCACCACCCACCGCTCGTACGCCTTCAGCAGGCCGGCCCAGGAGGACAGCCCCGCCGGGGGTTCGGCCAGGCGCAGTGTCACTCCTGCCGCATCGGCGCCGTCATGCCCGGGCGCCACCAGGAGGCGGACGCTCCGGGGGGACGCGGGATCGCCTTCCACGTCCAACTGGCCGTTCCACATCATGCACAGCAGATGGTGCAGGACGGAGGTCCGGGCACCCTCGCTGCTGACCATCCAGTCGTCCCGATAGCCCAGCCGCTGGCGCCACTTGAGAAGGTCGTCCTGGCCCTGTTGGAGGCTCGCCCTGTCCCACTCCTGGAGCACCCCGCGGACCTCGGGTACGTCGGTGAGGCCCATCTCGCTGCGGAAGAGCAACACGGAGACGGACTCGGCCCGGCTCTCCCGGAACTCGACGGACATGTGGCTCGGGAGCAGAAGCATGTTGCGGAGGTACTCCTCGGCCGCGGTGCGGTCCTCGACGGCCGGGTACTGGACCAGGACTTTCAAGGGGCCGGTGCCCTCCGGGGTGAACCAGGGTGGCAGGAGAGCCATGAGTTTGGCCCGGAAGAGTTGGGCAGCGACCGGGGGCACCGCCTCGACCGTGCTCTCCCTGCCGATCGCGGCCTGGAACAGCGCCGTCATGGACGGCAGCAGACGGCGGCCGCCCGGGTGGGTCGGGGGCGCCAGGAGTACCGTCCGCAGGTGTGCCGCTAGAGCCGCCCGGACCGAGTACACGGCCGACTGCCGGTCGCGCCGGCCGAGGTAGTACGCGATCTGCCAGTCCTCCGCGTTGAGCATGCGGAGATGCAGTGCGGGCCCGTCGGGAGTGTCCGGACTCGGCGCCTCCGAGGCGATCAGGCGTGCGCACGCCGCGGCATAGAGGTCGTCCAGGTTTTCCCGCGCCGGCAGCAGCAACGCGGTGCCGGCGCGCTCGTCGTAGAGACGTCGGACCTGCTCGGCGAAGCCGTAAGCCTCCTGTTCGGCGAAGTCGCGGAATACCGCGACCAGTTCGCTGAGCTCTCGCTGGGCCGAGGCGACCGCCGGGTACCAGCGCTCCCGCTGCTCCCGGACGGCGGCGTGCCATACGTTCCGGGCGCGCCACTCGTACCAGCGGTCCTGTTCGGCGCGGGCCGCGACCACGTCGGCATCGTCCCAGCGGGCCCTGGCCAACCCGCCGAGTCTGCGCTGGACATGAGGTACGACCGGACCGTGCTCGTCGATGCCGGACGGCCGTGGGTACTCGTCGCCGCGGCGGCTGAGCATGCCGCCGAATCCCAGCTGCTCGACCTCGTCGGCGGAACCGGGCACACCGGAGAGGGCTTGTTCGAGTCGGAACGGGTCCACATGGCGCAACAGCTTGCGTATCGCCGCCCGGGGAGAGAACTGCTCCATGAGCTGAGGGACGTGGAGCGCGACATGGCTTTGCAGCTGTGCGAGTTGGGACTCCATGCGGGTGATGCGGTCGCCCAGCGCCGCTTCGATGGCGGGGCCACCGCGTGGCGTGACCGCGGGCTCCGGCACGGGCGGGGCGTCACAGTTCCACAGGTCTTCGAGCCCGGTGTCCGTGAACATCTGGCGGATGACGGACCAGTACTCGCGCCGCGAAGCCGCCGCGGGTCCGGTCAGATCGCGCACCGCTGCGGCCAGCATCCTGGCGGAGAACAGGTCGGCCAGCTCGTCCACCGGCGTGAACATCGAGGCGACCAGGCTGGTGGAGACACCGCTGGCACCGATGCCGGAGCCGGCGCGCCTGGCGCGGTGCAGGTCGGTGTCGGTGAATCCGTGGGCGAACGTGTCGTATTCGTCCAGCGGGCGCCCGTCGGGAGCGGCCGCCGGTTCGGTGCCGATGAAGGACATGACCAGTGAGGCGGCGGAGCGGCGCAGCTCCTCGGCGGGCACCTGGCCGGACCCGCCGAACAGGAATGCGGTGGGTACCGTGGCGGGGGCCAGCCTGATGTGCTCGCCGCCCGGATACTCGATCTGCAAGGTCCGTTCGAGGGGATCGTCGCCGGCGGGCGCGTTCTGCTCGTCGACGAGATGGAACAGGTCCACCAGCGCCCGCGCGGCGTTGAGTTCCGCCTCCCGGCCGCCCCCGGCCGAGTCGGGGAAGGCGGAGGGCATGACGACCAGCGGGTAGATCCGTACTCCGGGGAATCGTGCGGCCCGGAACGCCTCGCCGATCAGGTGCAGGTAGTCCAGGAAGATGCCGGCGCCGGTGCCACCGGCCACGGAGAACGCCACGAACACGTCGCAGCCGCGGATTCGCCCTCTGCCGAGTTCCATGAGTTCACCGCCGGAGCGGGCGATGGAGTCGATGGCTTCCAGGAGCGGTTGCAGCACGGGGCGCAGGCCGCTTCGCAGTGTCTCGAAGAGCGCGGCACGCCCGACCGTGGGCAGCTGTCCGGCACCGTCGCGGAGCGGAGTGACCCGCGGTTCCCCGTCGGGGGGCGGCAGCCATGCGTTGGTCGCCTCGTGCGCCGCGGCGCGCAGCAGCCGGGTGACCTCGGGGGAACTCTCCGCATGGGGGAGGAGCTGGTGAGTGGCGCGCGCCGTGGCCTCGAACGCGGGCCGCAGTGCCCTGTCGACACTCAGATGCGGCAGCCGGGCCACCTCGGACTCGGAGTAGTCCGCGTAGACGAACTGCAGGTAGCTCGGCAGCTGGTGGCGCGGACGGCCGGTGTGGGTCAGTGCCGCACCGTCCGGTCCGCACAGCGAGTAGCGCAGCCCCGCCTCCAGTTCGGCGCCGATCCGGGCGCCGGTCCCGCCCAGACCCACGAAGAGCATCGGCTGGTACACCTTGCTGACGGGCCACAGCGACGCGCCCGTGCTCCCCGTCCCGATGTGCGTCCACGTCAGCCGGGACTCCTGGCGGTCCCGCGCGCCGGTGTCCTCGTCCCGCTCGCCCTCGTGTCCCGGCTCGGCCCGCGATCGCGGCTCTTCCGGAGCCGTCGCGGTGTCCGCGGGCACCGTCTGTTCCTGCGTGAAGCCCATGCGCCGCAGGACCTCCGGCGGCAGCCGGGCGAACGGCTGCTCGGCTGCCTCGATCGTCCTGTTGCCCGCACCCCAGGGCAGCCGCAGCAGCGCGGCGGCGTCCCGGGCCTGGCCCATGCGGGAACCGACGTAGTCGGACAGCTCCTCACCCACGCGCCTCATCTCGGACACGCGGATCGTCCCCAGGAGCACCTCGCGCACTCCGGGCACGAAGTCGTACGACGCCTGCTCCGGTGCTTCCCCGTCGTCCCGGCGGACCAGCAGCCCGCTGACGAACACCTCCGCGAGATGGGCCGGCCGCGGGGACCGCGTCATCACCCGCTGCACCAGCCGCATCACCGGCAGGGTCAGAGGCGCCGCCGCGAAGTACCCGGCGAGCCGGAACGCCTCCGGCGAGGCCGTGGCCCGGAACCGCTTGACGAGCTCCACGGCGGAATCCGCCGGCCGCGGCTCGGAGGACGCGGGCAGGACCAACCCCCGCCCGGAGCTGCGGTCCGCGCCGACGAGTGTCACCACCCCGTCCACCCCGCCGTACGCGGTGCCGGTGACGAGCCGGGCCCACGAGTTCAGCCAGTCGGGACTGATCTCCAGCAGGGGTACCGGCATGCCCTGCGGGACCGGACCGCCGGGCAGCAGGACGTGAGGGTCGATCCTGAGCCGCGGGTTGGGGCTCCCGGGCGCGCCCGCATGGATGCGGGCCGCGACCGGGGCGGCTCCCGAGCGGTGCCACAACCGTTGGGGCAGTGGCTGCAGAACGGCCAGCGGCCCCTTGTGGCCCCACAGGCCGAGGACGGCGTCCGCCTCGCCCGACCGCCAGATGCCGTCCACGCAGTCGCTCACCACCAGGACCGCCTGACGGCCCGACGGGTCGATCAGCTCACGCGGGTCGTGCGGCGGGGCGGAGGGGTGCGGGCGCGCACAGATCCCGACGCCGCCCCCGCTTCTCGGCCGCAGGTACCAGACGCGGATGTCGCGGAACGCCCCGAGACGCTCCATCACGGTGCGCAGTTCCCGGATCAGGGACTGCCATACGAGCATCGACGGCCCGGTGTCCACGACGATCACCAGGCTGAGCCAGCGCTCCGGGGCCGCGACGAGCCGTGGCAGCAGCACCTGTTCCTCGGCGATGCGGTCCGCGGTGGCCTGTTCGTCGACGAGGACATGGCGGGTCGACGGAACGTACCGCTTGAGGGGACGCAGGGCCCGCAGCAGGTCCAGCCCGCCGGGCAGGGCGGCCGCGGCCGGCACCCGGACCGCGACGGCCGGCCTCACCGGCTCGGCCGCGCGCCGTCGTTGGGCGTGTACCGCGTGCAGTTCACCGACGGGCGGCTGCGGCTCCACGGCGGGTTCTGCGGCGTCCTCGTCGCCGTAGGGATCGAGCGGGGGAGGGGAGGAGGCGAACGCATCGGCCGTCGAGGGCGCCGGCGCCTCGGACGGCTCCGGCACCGAAGCGGGGGACCGGGACTCACGGTGGGGCGCGGTGCCCTGCCTCGCCTCGATCCGGGCGGCCAGCCAGACCGCCTCCGCGACCTCGACCGCGGACGCCTCGACACCCGCCTCGCCCAGCGCGGCGAGCAGCCGCTCGAAGGCCACCACTACGCCGAGGGCGACTGGAGGTGCCGCATCAGCTGGTCGGCCAGCTCCTGCCGCCCCCGCCCTTCCTCCCGCACGGTGTGGAACGTCATGTAGACCGCGTTCAGGAGCTGGTCGGTCGCCAGGTCGCCCTCCTGCCGGCGCTCCACGAAACGGTCGACCAGGTCGTCCGCCGTCGCGCTCATCTCCTCCCCGAGCCTGGCGCGCACGATCTGCGTCAGCCGGTGACGCGACGGCGAGGGGATCTCCACCGGAGTGCAGCGGCGCAGGAACGCCGGCGGGAACTCCCGTTCGCCGTTGCTGGTGAGCACGATGACGGGAAACGCCCGGCACTGGACCCGCCCTCCCACCACGGGGACGGTCGTCGCGCCGTCGGACGTACTGACCCGCACCGTCGGCTGATCGCGGGCCGCGCGGACGAGTTCGGAGATGTCGTACTCGCCCTCCTCGAAGACCGTGAGGAGGTCGTTGGGCAGGTCGATGTCGCTCTTGTCGATCTCGTCGACGAGCAGGACCCGGGGGCGGCCGTACGGCAGCAGGGCCGTGCCCAGCGGGCCGAGCGTGATGTAGCGGCCGATGTCCGTCTCGGACTGCGGCTTCTTCAGACCCACGTCGTGCAGACGGCTGATGGCGTCGTACTTGTACAGGCCGTCCTGCAGCGTCGACCGGCTCGTGATCGGCCAGCGCAGTACGGGTCCCAGGCCCAGTTCGTGGGCGAGGGCGAGCGCCAGGGTCGACTTGCCCACGCCCGGCTTCCCGGTCACCAGCAGGGGGCGACGCAGGTAGAGGGCGGCGTTGACGAGGTTCAGGACCTCGGGATCGGGCTGGTAGGAGGCGGCTCGGGCGAGGTCACCGGGCCGCCATCCGCCGGTCACCGGCGGCAGCACGGGGCCGCCGTCGAAGTTCCGCCACTGCGGCGGCTCGGGCAGGGTGTCGATGCCGTCGTGCGGTTCGCCCGTGCCGCGGAAGATCTGCCAGTCGCTCACGTTCGCAGTGCTCCTTCACCCTGTCGGTACGGCTCGGTATGGCTCAATCCGCCGTCGCGCCCTGTGCGCGCCTCATCCCGGCGCCGGTGCCGCCAGCGCGGCGCCGTCCGTGGGGGACCAGCGCGTGGGGTCGTCCCACAGCAGCGTGAGTCCTCGCCCGCAGTGATCCACCCCATGGTCCTGCGCCCGTGCCTCCAGCCGCAGCGACTTCACCAGTTGCGGGAGATCGGACAGCGCGGTGTCCGAGAGGTGAGGGGCCACGGCAGCCAGGAACCGGTCCCCGGTGCAGTCGAACGGCACCTCCGGCGCAGTGGCGTCCGCCGACTCCTTCGCCGGTGCCTGGCCGGCCGGCGCGTCGCCGTGCGTCGGGCACGGTGTGCGGGGCCAGATGGCCGCCGGCACACCCGCGTACAACGCCGCCTGGAGGGCGAGTTTTCCGGCCTTGTTGTCGGGCTGGTACGACACCGCCAGCACGGCCAGGGAAGGCGCCCGCTGGAACGTCGCGAACAGCTTGTCGATGGTGTCGGCGTTGCGACAGTCGACCCAGTCCACGGTCGGCCGCGCGTCCCCGCCCTCGGCGGACTGCAGGCTCCTCCACCGTCTCTCCCAGTGGCCGTGCGTCTCCACCGGCCGGTCCAGGGCCCGCAGCACCACCATGAACTGCGCCCCCAGCGGAGCCCAGTCCTTTCCCAGGTTCCACTCGTCCACGTCGGCCCGGTGCAGCATGCGGCTCGGGAAGGTGAACTCCACCACCAGATCGTCGGCATGACCGGCGAGCGACCGTACGGCCCCGGGCAGGACCTTCTTGACCTGCTCCCGTATCTGAACGAGCGTCATAGGTGTGTCCAGACACAGCACCGGGACCGGCATCTCGTTGACGTCAGGGTATTTCCAGATGCTCAGCAGACTCCGGCGGTGATTGCTGCCGTCGGGTTCCAGACGGACCTCCACCGACGACAGACGGACCCGTGGCCCGCCTTTCGCCACCGCCTCGACCACGGGCGCCGCGGCAGGGTTGTAGGTCAGGCCGAGCCGGGCGGACAGGTGGCCGGCCAGGTCCGTCAGATGCCGCGCCACGGCCTCCACCGAGGTCCTGCCCGCCACGACCTCGACGAGCCGGACCAGTGGATGCGGGGCATCGAACCCGACCGCCTGCGTGTCCGCGCACTCGCGCAGCACGGCCTCGATGTCCTCCAGCGGGCCGTCGAGCGGCGGCGCGAGGTCGCCGACGGCCTCCATGTACAACGCGGCCGGCTCCAGGCGGAGTTCCTCCGCGGCCGCCACCAGAGCCCGCCGCTCCGCGTCCGACAACAGGCTTCGGTAGGCGGAGTCGTGACGCAGCGCCGACAGCGTGCGCCGCCATCCACCGAGGTGCGCCGGCGGGCGCTGGTTGCGCTCCCACAGCTCGGGGAAGTACTCGCGCACCGCGGACACCGGTACGGCCAGCCCTCCGTGGGGCAAGCCCTCCCTGCGCGTCGTCGTCACCACCGCGCACACATATCCCTCGCCCGGCACGAGCAGCGGACCTCCGGACATGCCGGGCGGGAGTTCCCCTCCCTTGACCTTCAACAGCCCATGGCCGTCGAACGCCTGGGGAAACTCGTACTCCACCGTGGTGCCGCCCAGCCGCGGCTCACCCTTCTCGTACACCGCGCTGTACCCGGCGGCGTACAGCTGATCGCCGACGGCGGGCATCGTGTCGACCAGCGGCACCCAGCCCTGATCGGGCACGGGCTCAGGCAGCTCGACCACCGCCAGATCGGGGAAGGGCCATAACCCCCGGCCGTCGTGCACCGGCGGCAGCGCGGTCACCGCGCCCGTGCCCTCCCCGCCGTCCCAGGAGACCCGAACCCGCCGCACCGCGGCCCGTTCCTCGGAACGCGGCTCACGGGCCCCCACCGCGTGCGCGCAGGTGAGGACCGTACCGGGGGCGACGAAGAAGCCCGTTCCGCCCGGCACTTCGGCACCGGAAACCCGGACCACGAAACGGCCCAGCGACGCGAGCAGCGACTCGTAGCGATCCATCACCGGTCACTGCCTCTCCGCTGTCGCGCCCTTCTGCCACTCCATCCGCACCCGGATCGTGGCCTTCGTGTCGCCGTCGACCAGGAGACAGACCAGGCGCGAGCCCTTCAGGGCCAGTTCGAACCCGAACTCGACCTCCACCACGTCCGGAGCGGCCGCGGCGACGCCCCGGTGCACGTCCATCGCCACTCCCCGCAGCGCGGAACTGACAGCGGAGAACGAAAGCGCCTCCCGCAGACCGACGTTGGCGGGCCCGTCCCCGTCGAAGTCTTCCTCGGCGGCCACTTGATGGGCCCGGACCAGAACGGTCCCTCCCTCGGGCAGATCGAGTTCGACGAGTTCGGCGTCCTTCACGATGCAATTCCCCCTCCGGCCGAGCGCCTTCGCTCGACTCCCAGCATTGTGGTGCATGGAGTGCCCCCGGTGGCCGGACTTGACTCGAAGGCTCGTAGTTGCTCCGCGAGCCCGCCCCTTGCGGAGGCCGGTTCGGAGCGCGCTCCGAACCGGCGTACTGTCGACGACCCCGCCACGGGTGCCGTACGGCGGAACGCGGCTGGGAGGAGGCCACGGTGTTCGGCGCCCGGCACGGATGCGTGAACCCGATCGGTGCGGCTCGGCAAGTACATGATGTGAACACCCACCATCGACCTGACATCCACCTGCCCCGCCGACGGACGGACCGTCCATGACCGACCTGGCCGGCGGCGACGCCGAGCTCATCGCGGCCTCACTCGACGAACCCGAGTGCTTCGCTGCGCTGTTCGACCGGCACGCTCCGGCGATCCACCGGTACGTCGCCCGGCGGCTGGGCCGGGACGCGGCCGACGACGTGACCGCCGAGACGTTCCTGACGGCCTTCCGGATACGGGACCGGTTCGACCCGGCCCGCGCCGACGCGCGGCCCTGGCTGTACGGCATCGCCGCCAAGCAGATCGGCAGGCACCGCCGTGAGGAGGTCAAGGCGCTGAAGCTGCTGGCCCGTACCGGCCACGACCCGGTCGCCGACACCTGGACCGACTCCGCCGACGACCGTCTCGCCGCCGAGGCCGCCGCCCGCCCCCTGGCCGGGGCGCTGGCCCGTCTTTCCGCCGGCGACCGGCACGTACTGCTGCTCTTCGCCTGGGCCGACCTCGGCTACCAGGAGATCGCCGAAGCGCTCGGCATTCCCGTCGGCACCGTCCGCTCCCGCCTCAACCGTGCCCGCCGGAAGCTGCGCACCGCGGCCGGCGAGGCCGGCGGCCCCCTCATCGAAGCTCGCATCCACGAAGGTGACCCCGCATGAACGAGCTCTCCGAGATCCGCGGCCTGCGCGCCGACGCACCCCTTCCCGACACCGACCGGCTCACCGTGCCCCGGGCCCGGCTCACCGCCGCGTTCCGGCAGGAGACCCGCAGCCCCGCGCGCGCCTCGCTTCCCCGGCGCCGGACGATCCTGGTCGGCGCCGCCACCGCGGGCGCCCTCGCCGTGACCGCCGGGATCGTGGCGACCCTGCCCGAGGACAGCACCCACGGCCCCGCCCAGGGCCCCACGCTGCTGTCGGCGGGCGCCTCCGCCGACGCCCTCGAACTGGCCGCCGCCACCGTCGAGAAGCACGACGGCACCGAACCCGGCCCGAAGCAGTGGGTGTACGAGAAGAGCACCGTCTTCTTCCAGGGCAAGCCGCAGAGCAGCGAGGAGTGGACCCGCTGGGACGGCACCGGGCACGCCCGACTGCCCGGCATCCCCCCGGCCGGTGACATCTCGGACTTCGATCCGGACAAGCTCCAGGTCTGGTACGGGCCCAACCAGGAGGAGAAGTGGAGGAAGCAGGGCTACGACGACCGTTCCCAGCGGCAGTTCTACCGCTTCCTCGCCACCCTGCCGACCGACCCCGACCGCATGATGAAGCGCATCCGCGAGGAGCACGCCATCGGCTCCATCGAGGGGGAGACGCGCGCCGAGCGCGACTGGCGGGAGATCGACGTCCTGTACCGGTCGGTGCTGATCCCGCCGAACGCCCAGGCCGGTCTGTTCCGGGCGCTCGCGAAGATCCCCGGCGCCCGGGTGACGACCGGCGTGAAGGACCCCCTGGGCCGTGCGGCGATCGGCGTGAGCGTGACCTACACCGACAGGACGGCCGCGGGCTGGCAGGGCAAGCAGGAGATCTTCTTCGACCCCGACAGCTACGCCTACCTCGGGCAGACCCGGGACGACGGCCTGATGGTGAGCGCCCGTGCCGCGTGGGGTGTCGTCGACAAGCCCGGCGCCCACGCCTGATCACCCGCGAGGGGCGCCCGGTGTGACATCGGGTGCCCCCACCGCCTACCGGCTCCGGTCGAGGAGTGTGTGCATGCGGGCGGCGGGGAGGGAGGGGTTGGCCGCGGCGCCCTGTGCGGTGCGGGGGTCGGCGAGGAGTTCTTCCAGGATCTGGGGCGTCAGCGCCGGGTTGGTGGCCGCTGCGTGGCGTACGGCCGGGTCGGGGTCCGTGAGCGGGGGATGCGGCAGGGCGGGGTCGGCCGCGGCGAGGGCGCGCAGCTGGGGGTCCGGGTGGTCGATGAGGTGGGTGAGGCCGGTGCGGGGGAGGGCGGGCAGGGTCAGCAGGTGGGGACGGTGGGCGGGGCGGGTCACGAAGACGTCGAGGAGGAGGTGCGGCGGGGCCAGCGGGTGGTGACAGGCCAGCCGGATCCGTACCTCCTCGTCGTCGTCGAGCGCGAGGGCCGAGGCGAGATGTGCGGGCAGGCCGGGCCAGCTCGCCGCCACCTGGCGGAGCACCGCTTCCTGGGATGTCGCGCAGGCGATGTACCAGTCGGGCAGCGGCTCGGCGCCGGGCAGTGTGATCGGGCAGGTGCAGTCGGGACCGTGCCCGAGCACCCGGTCGACGGCCTCGAACTCGGCCCGGGTACGGATGGACGGCCGCAGGCGCGCCCGCACCCGCACCTCGACGTCCGGATCCTGCCTCAGCTCCGCCGCCACCTCCGCTGCCGGCTCGGGGCGGGCGGCGACCAGCCTGCGGATCACCGGATCGGGATGGCGGGCGAGCCGGGCCAGGGCGTCGGCCGGAGTGTGGGGGTTGCGGGCCAGCGGGCGGACCTCGTCGGCCGCGAAGCACTGCTCGACGACCGCGGGCGACAGGGCGCAGGTGCCGAGCACGAACCACCTTTCGCGGTCCGCCATGGACGGCAGGGCGGCTTCCACCGCGTCCGGGTCCAGCCGGCGGTTGCCCTGCTGGGCCGCTTCCCGTACGGCGGGGTCGGGGTCGTCGAGCAGGGCTGTGCGCTGGGCGGGGGTGAGCGACTGCCACTGGTGGGCGGCGTACAGACGCATCTCGGGATGGTCGTGACCGGCCATGTCCCGCGGGAAGGACACCGGGACCTGGCGGGAGGACCACAGCTCGTCGGCGATCTCCTGCGCGGTGAGCCTGCCGTCCTCGCCCCCGTCCGTCGCGGTCAGGAAGGTGACGAGGATGTCCTCGGGCAGGGGCCGGACCCGCCGGGGCTTGTGCCGGGTGCCACCGGCGAGTTGGGCCCGGACGAGGCCCGAGGGGTCCGATGCCAGGGGCGCGAGCCGCGCGGGGTCGACGTGCAGGTTGCCGGCGAGGGCGCGGCGGATTCGCCCGGCCGGGTGGTGTACGGCCGCCTCGATGACGGCGTCGGGCAGGTCGCGGCCCTCGCACATCAGCAGGCCTGCCTCGCCGGAGGCTTCGTCCAGCAGCCGTATCAGCACGTCGGCGGGGGCCGCCGTGTTGAAGGCGAGGCCGCGAAGCCACAGTTCACGCAGAGAGTCGGACACCGCGTCATCCTGCCACCCCGGCTCCTGAACCCCGGCTCCCGGCGGGCTGCCTCGCCGGCGCCGACCGACGGTGGTCGGCCGCACCTCCGGCAAGGCCGGGACCACGGGGAGAAGGGGCTCGGGCGCCCGAAGCGTAGAGCCGCGTGCTCGGGGGCACTCGGACGGGGTTCCGCTCGACGAGGAGGGAGCCCATGGCCACAGCGCAGGCCGAGACCGGCCGTACCGTCACCACCGACATCCCAGCCCGTCTCGACCGGCTCCCCTGGTCGCGCTGGCACTGGACGATCGTGATCGGCCTCGGCACCGTATGGATCCTCGACGGCCTGGAGGTCACGGTCGTCGGCAGCATCGCCCCCCGGCTCTCCGAGCCCGACAGCGGCCTGCCGATCACCTCCGGCCAGGTCACCGGCCTGGCCGCCGCCCTCTACGTGGCCGGCGCCTGTCTGGGCGCGCTGTTCTGGGGCCGGCTGACCGACCTGTGGGGCCGTAAGAAGCTCTTCATGATCACGCTCGCGGTCTATCTGGGGGCGACGGCCCTCACCGCGTTCTCGTTCGACACCTGGTGGTTCTTCCTGTGCCGCTTCCTGACCGGTTTCGGCATCGGCGGCGAGTACGCGGCGATCAACTCCGCCATCGACGAGCTGATCCCCGCGCTGTACCGCGGCCGGGTCGACCTGATCATCAACGGCAGCTTCTGGCTGGGCGCGGTCGGCGGCTCGCTGCTGTCGATCGTCGCGCTGGACACGTCGATCTTCCCCGCCGACCTCGGCTGGCGGCTGACGTTCGCGCTCGGCGCCGTCCTCGCCCTGGTGATCCTGCTGGTACGGCGGCACGTACCGGAGAGCCCACGATGGCTGCTCATCCACGGCCGCGACGACGAGGCGGAACGCATCGTCACGGACATCGAGAGCAAGGTGGAGGCCGAGCGGGGCGAGCCGCTGCCGCCGGCCGAGGGCGAGATCACCATCCGCCAGCGCCGCAGCGTGACGTTCGTGGAGATCGGTCGCACCGTCTTCGCCAAGTACCGCAGGCGGTCCGTCCTCGGCTTCTCCCTCTTCATCGGCCAGGCGTTCCTCTACAACGCCATCACCTTCGGCTTCGGCGCCATCCTGACCACGTTCTTCGACGTGCCGACCGGAAACACCGGCTACTACTTCGCGGTCATCGCGGTCGGCAACTTCATGGGCCCGCTGCTGCTCGGCAGGCTCTTCGACACGGTCGGCCGGCGCGTCATGATCTCCTCGACGTACCTGCTCTCCGGACTGCTGCTGTTCGGCACGGCCTGGCTGTTCGACCAGGGCACGCTCAACGCGACCACGATGACGGCCTGTTGGTGCGCGGTCCTGTTCTTCGCCTCGGCGGGCGCGTCGAGCGCCTACCTGACGGTCTCCGAGATCTTCCCGATGGAGACCCGCGCGATGTCCATTGCCTTCTTCTACGCCCTGGGCACCGCGGCCGGCGGTATCAGCGGCCCGCTGCTGTTCGCCGAACTCACCGGTACCGGCAAGGTCGGCGACACGGTCCTCGCCTTCCAGATCGGCGCGTCCCTGATGTGCCTGGCCGGCCTGGTCGCCGCCTTCCTGGCGGTACGCGCGGAACGCCGCTCGCTGGAGGACATCGCCCGCCCGCTCACGGCGGTGGCCGAGCCGCCGAGTGCGGGGGCGGGGGCGGCGAAGAGCTCGGGAACGGAGTGAACACCTAAGCCAACGCGCCGGGGCTGACGGTGGCGGACTGGAGCGCATGGCCGTGGGCGCCGCATCGGACCTGCGGACCTGCGCCTCACCCGCCGACATCCCGGTAACAGCTGTTACCATCCCGATATGGCGAAAACACAGCTGGGCGCGCGAGTGGACGAGGACGTCGCGGAACTGGCGAGGCGACGCGCCGCCGACCTCGGCCTGAGCATCGGCGACTACCTCGCCCGCCTCGTGCAGGACGACACCAGTGGCCTGCGCGCCCGTGCCGTGGACGCCGCCGCCCGGTTCCTGGCCGACCACCAGTCGGTCTTCGACGAGGCCGAAGAGGCCCAGCAGGCATCCGACGGAGCACGCGCCGCCTGATGGAACTGCACATCGACGTGCCCTGGATCCTGCAGGTCGCCGAGGCCGCCGGCGCCAACGACCCGGCCCCCGACGACTACGGCGTCCCCGTCTCGGCGGTCGCCCGCCACCGGGCCGAACTCTTCGAGCAGCCCATCTACGACGGCCCCTACGCCAAGGCCGGCGCCCTGGTGCACACGCTGGGCCGCTGCCGCTGGCTGGAGCGCTCCAACATGGCCGTCGCCGCCGCCACCGGCGTCATGTACCTCGAAGCCGCCGGGATCCCCGTCAAGCCGGCCCGCGAGGACGCCGTCGCCCTCAAGGACCTGCTCCTCGACCCCATGTGCACCGCCGGGAGGATCGCCGCCCTCCTGCGCACTTGGCCCACCGCCACCTGACGCTCCGCCCGGCCGGGCACGGCTCGGATCACTCCGGCGGCGCTCCGAGTCGCGGACGGGGGCGGCCATGACGGGCACACCCGCGCTCTAGTTGTATTGCCCTGTGAGGTTGGGGACGCGGCTGGCGGGTGGTTGGCCTTTCAGCGCGGTGTGTCCGCGGTGGTGATTGTAGGAGTGCAGCCAGCCGGGGAAGGCGTCGCGTCGTTCGGTCTCCGTGCGGTAGGGGCGGGCGTAGGCCCATTCGTCGAGCAGGGTGCGGTTGAAGCGTTCGACCTTGCCGTTGGTCTGGGGCCGGTAGGGCCGGGTGCGCTTGTGGGCGATCCCGGCCGCTGCCAGCGCATCTCGCCAGTCGCGTGAGCGGTAGCAGGATCCGTTGTCGGTCAGCACCCGCTCGACCGTGATCCCGTACTCGGCGAAGAAGGCGTGGGCCCGGTGCCAGAAGCCGGTGGCGGTCTCTTTCTTCTCGTCGGTGAGGATCTCGCTGTAGGCGAGGCGGGAGTGGTCGTCGACGGCGGTGTGCAGGTAGCTGTAGCCGGCGTTCGAGCGGTTCCTGCGGCCGGCCTGGCGGCCCAGGGTCTTGTGGCCGCCGCCGTCGGGGATGTTGCCGAGCTTCTTGATGTCGACATGGACCAGCTCGCCGGGCCGGTCGCGTTCGTAGCGGCGGATCACATGTCCGGTGGCCCGGTCCAGGTGGGACAGACGGGCCAGGCCGAACCTGTTCAGGACCCGGTGCACGGTCGAGGGCACCAGGCCCAGCAGGTGGGCGATGCGGGCCGGTCCCCACCGCCGCGTGAGCCGGACGTTGATGATCCGGCGCTCGGTCCGGGTCGGCGTCCGGTGGGGGCTGCGGTGCGGTCGTGAGGAGCGGTCGGTCATTCCGGCCTCGCCGTGCTCGCGGTAGCGGGCGGCCCACCGCTGGGCGGTGGTGGGTGAGACCTGGAAGCGTTCCGCGGCGCGTCGCAGGGGCCAGCCGTCCTCGACCACGCAGCGGGCCAGACGCAGACGTCCGGTCTCGGTCAGGGGTGCATTACGGTGGGGCACGAGGGCCTTTCTGTCGGGGTAGACGTCGCAATCCACACCGAACCGGAAGGCCCTCACCCGTTCAAGACGCCTCAGCCGAGACCTGGCTCACCCGTCCACAACCTCCCGAGACAGAACATCTAGTCCCCGACGGCGCTCCCCGCGTCCGCGGCGCCCTCCCCGGTGCGGTGCGGCCCGGGCCCCTCCGGGGGCAGTTCCTGGCGGGCCGGTCCCATCAGCTGTTGGTCCACGCGGAGTTGGCGCAGGCGGGTGAGGAGGTCCTGGACCGCGGGCAGCGGCAGGGTGGAGAGGTAGCCCGAGATGTCACCGCCGCCGCCGATGAACTGCGGGACGTCGAAGCCGGCGAACTCCCGCACGATACGGATCATCGCCACGTTGTCCCGGCCGAGCGCCTCGACCTCGCCCTTGATCTCCATGCCGACCCGGCGGCTCTCCGCGCGGGCGAGGTACTGGTCGATCGCGTCCTCGCGCTCGGCGTTCTTGACGGCCTGGTCGAGCTGCTTCCCCTTCAACTCCTCGAACAGCTCCGCCTTGAGCGCGTCGAGCATGGCCGGGTCGGTGGGCTCGAAGTCGCCCAGGTTGGTCTCCAGCGTCTCCACGCCCCACTTGCCGAGCGCGTGCTTGACCCGGTCGGTGAGGTTCTTGCGGACGTCCTCGTAGCTCTCCAGGAACTCGAAGACGGAGTTGGTCATGGCGATCTCGTTGAAGTAGCCGGTCACGGCCACCCCGAGGACGTCCCGCACGAACCGCCGCATGGGAGCCGGATCGTCGACGAGTCCGCCCAGGCCGGCGGCGCTGGTACCCCCGAACTGGCTGACCAGCCGGGGCGCGACCTGCGGAGGGATCTGGAGGTTCTGCCACAGGTCGACGGCCAGTTCGAAGCGGCCCTGGACCTTGACGGTGATCTGCCCGAGGTCCGCGTCGTAGTTGTCGGCCTCGGACTGACCCTTGTTGTGCCACTTCAGGATCAGCACCCGGGTGGGAATCACCATCACTCGCACGAACCACGGGTTGAGCGCGTACGACGAGCCCTTGCCCAGCGTCTCCTCCTGCACGCCGCGCCGGCCGCCGTTCGCCAGGAAGACCCAGGGCAGACGGAAGTTGCTGTGGCCGGGCACCCGGGGTGCCACGGCGTCGTCCGGGTCGTCCTCGCCATCGGCACCGTCGAGGGTGATGACCACTCCGGTGTCGTCCTCCTCGATGGAGATCTCCCGCAGATGCGCCTCGGTCAGTCCGTCGCGGGCGGTCGTCACGTTGTCGACCGTGAACACGTCGAAGAGTTCGGGATTGATGTCGTAGGACATCCCGCCGCCCAGGATGGCCAGTTGGCGTCCCTGCTCGCCGCCGGCGGCGAGGAAGGCCTCACCGTCCTGGAAGCTGTCGCACTCCACATGGCTGCCGAACCGCCGGTCCGGCGGCCGCACCCCGCCCTCCCGCGCCTGGACGAGTCCGATCGTGCCGGCGGGCACGTAGGTGCGCGGCCGCAGCTCGACGCTGAAGAGCCGCGGGTTGATGTAGTAGGACTGGCCGCCGCTGAGCGTCCTGACCTGGACTCCCTGCTGGCCCTTGCGCCGGCCGTCGCCGAGCAGGAACCTCGCGCCGTCCTGGAAGTTGTCGCAGTCGACGTGCCGCGCCAGCCTGCCCCGCCCGGACCGGTTGTGCCCCTCCAGGGCCGTCACCACGCCGATCATCTCCGGCGGCACGTGCACCCGGGGCACGCACTCCACCGAGTCGACCAGCGGCATCAGCCAGTGGCCGCCGGGAAGCAGGGTGTGGGCCAGGACTCCGCGCGCGTTGTGCGGGTTGACGTGCTTGTACGCCCGTTCAGGACGCTGGGCCACGAACCTGCGTGTGATCACACCGACATGGTCGGCGGGCACCACGACCCTTGCCTTCCAGGCCGCCGCAGCGGCGACCACGCACAGGACGAGCAGATAGATCATGATGCGGTTCCCCATTCCCGTAGCCGCGCGTGCAGCGCCAGCACGGTCGAGCTCCAACGGTCGTACCAGTCCGGGTCGTTCTCGTGGCCCGGGTCACGCAGCGTGGGGTAGAACCCGGACCGTCCGCCGGGTCCCGCCCGGCGGGCGAAGTCGCGGTAGAGCCGGGGCACCGCCGTCTCGGCCGCCTCGCGCCAGCCCAGGGCGGCGCCGAGGTCGGGGAAGCCCGGGCCGCGGCGGCCGCCGGCCGGGGCGAGCGCGAGCTGGCGCCGAAAGCCCTGCCGGCCCTCCGAGTGGCGGTGCCACAACGCGTCGATGCCCGCCAGGAGTTCGCGCGGGACACCGGCGGCCTGCCGGTTGCTCAGCCAGCCCTCCGTCGTCCGGCCGGCCGCCTCCATGACCAGGCGCGTGGTCAGCAGGTCGGCGTGTTCCCACTCGCCCTCCGACAGGTGCACGCGCAGCCGTTCCAGGCCGGCGGAGGGGGACAGCCGTATCGCGCGGTGCGCGGTGAGAGGGGGCGGTCCGGGCAGTCGGGGCGGCCGGTCCCGGGTGACGTCGTCGTGGAGGCGGTGCAGCAGACCGAGTTCGGTGTCGTCGAGGAGGCCGCCGTGGCGGGCGTCGATGTGCCAGACGGTGGCGAGGTGGTAGTTGACCTCTCCGTCCAGCAGGACGGGGACGAACGGCCGTCCGTGCACCTGGCCTTCGAGGATCATGCGGGTGACGTCGTCGGAGTCCTGCGACCGCGGGGTCATCACGACCACGACCGCCAGGGCGTCGCGCAACTGCTGTCGGATCGTCCAGAAGTGGGTGTCGCCGGGGCTCAGGTCGGCGATGGACCAGACCGGCAGACCGGCCCGGCGTAACTGGTCGGCGAGTGCCCGGCCGTAGCGGGCGTCGGCCTTGGCGTAGCAGACGACCAGGGAGGGACGCTCGGGCGGGGTGAGCGGGCGCGGGGCGGAGGGGTGGGAGGCGGCGATGTTGTCCCGGGCGGCCGCCGGACCGGGCCGGGCGGCGTGTCCCGCGACGATCGCGGCCAGTTCGGCGGCCTTCTGCGCGAACTGCTCCTCGGTCACCGCGCTGAAGTCCCGCCAGACACGGTTGGCGGCGAACGGCGGCACGGCCACATGCCCGAGCAGCACCGGAATGAACCGAAGGCCGCGTTCGGCCGAGGCGGTGGCCAGCGCCGCGTACTCGTCCATCGCGCGGGCCGAGCGCAGGGAGGCGGGGCTGATCACGGCGATCCCGTTGGCGGAGGCGCGCAGGGCCTCGTCCAGGCGGTGGACGATCACCTCGCTCGGCTCGATGCTCCACTCGGCGCAGAAGGGCCGCAGTCCGTGCCCGGCGAGTTCCCCGGCCAGGCGTGCGGCCCAGGCGGCGTCGTCGGCCGTGTAGGAGAGGAACACGCTGTTCAACGGGCTGGACCCCCTGGGGCTGGTCTGCTTCCGCGGACCGATCCGTCGACCTGCGGGCCACCAGGCTAGGGGCTGACTAGCCCATGTACAGCAATAGTTGCGTTTGTCGTACTAACTAGGTTCTTCGGTGTAGGAGCTGGTACGGCGGGAGAGCGACGAAAGGAAGGCTCCGTGCCCGGCCGGGCGGATCGACCACCATGGCGGCGAGGGGGCCGGCGGGGTGCGGGGGAGCGGCTCGACCAGAGGCGCGGCCAGGGCGGCCAGCTCCGGCCGGCCCCCGTCCGTCGCGCCGCGCGGCGTCCGGGACAGCAGCGCTTCGGCGCGCGGGCGCAGCTCGGGCTCCTTCGACAGACCGGCCGCGAGCGGCCCGCGGAGTGGGGCGGGCAGGCCCTCGACGGGTGGCGGTGCGGTGGTGTGCTGAGCCATCAGACTGAACAACTGGGTTACGAAAAAGGGCAGTTCACCCGTCAGGCACAGGTGCAGCAGACAGGCCGCGGCGTACACGTCCGCCGCGGGGGACGCGGCACCGGAGCCTCGCCAGAGTTCGGGGGCGCGCAGTCGAGGGTCTCCCGCGGTGAGCGCCGCGAGGCCCAGCCCGGTGACCGTCACCTTTCCGTCCGCGCCGACCACGATCTTCCCCGCGTGCAGATCGCCGTGGGCGAGCCCGCGCGCGTGTACGGCGGCCAGTGCCGTGAGGACATCGCGGAACACCATGCCCGCAGCGAGCCGGGACAGGGCCCCGTGCCTCTCCAACAGGCTCGTCAGGGTGGCCCCTTCGACCGCGTCCTCGATCAGGGCCCCTCCGACGGCCGCCGACGACCGCTCGTACGCCGCCCGGAACGCGGGCGCCCGGACGAACGTGTGCGGCACGGCCGCCTCCGGCAGCCGCAGCCCCCTGAGCCGCTCGACGTCCGCCTGGAACGCCGCCGCCCGCGCCCGGTGCACCAGCAGCCGCGCGGGCACATAGCGCACCACGGCCGGACACGCCCCCGTCGCAGGGGCACGCCCGGCCCCGCCGCCTTCCCGCGACTGCGCCGGCCAGGCCAGCACGGTGCGTCCGGAGCGCCCCTGGTGCAGTTCGCGTATCTCGGTCCACCGGGGCAGCTGCCACGGCCGGTTGACGCTCATCTAGGCTCCCGCGGCGGGCCGGGCGGCGCGGATGAGCCGTACGAGCCGGGCGACCTGCTGTTCGTAGTGGTCCGTACCCGGGTGGGTCAGGTCGAGCGCCTGATGGATGGCGGCCAGCGGGGGCAGCGGATCGTGGGTGGTGCGCGCGGGCACGAACCGCAGGCCGCCCTCGTGCTTGCGGTGCAGCAGCGCCGCGTACTCGTCACGGGCACGCCCGTCGGCCAGGGTGCCGGAGCCGAACAGCAGCACGCCCCACGGCACTTCGGTCAGCGCGTGGTCCGTCCCCATCAGCGGGACCAGTCCGGGTTCGACCCAGCGTGCCAGGAACACGTGCAACTCGGCCTCGTGCAGCTTCCTGGCCAGGAGTTCCGCGGCGTCGGCGTCGCCGTCGGCGTACGCCACGAGCGCGTCGTAGGGCCGCCGCGACCCGGAAGGCTCGGGCGGTACGGAAGGCGCTTGCGGCACCGGCGGCACGGTGGGCGCGGGCGCCGGTCCCGCGCCGGCTCGCCGCGTGCGGTGCCCGGGATAGGTGAACCACACGCCGACCGCCGTGAGGAGGACACCCGCGAGTCCTATCCCCAGGTTCCCCGTCTCAACCCACGTCATGACGGCGAGTGTAGGGGTGGTGACGGGGCGTTGTGGGGGGTTCGCCCCGGCTTCCTCGGCACGGTGAACGACGGGCCCCGCGGTGCGGGCGACGGCGATCGCGGAGCGCCGCTCAGGCTCACGCGCCGGGATGTCCTCCGTCGCCGGAGCCCAGGAGGGAAACCGCGAGGCGGCGCTCGACTGCGCCGGGCAGGGACCACAGTTCACCGCGGCGCCTGCGGTCCGCCAGCCCCTGCCGGTCGGCGCGGCGTATCCCCGGCACGGCCAGCGTGAGACCGGCCAGGGACACGGCGAGCCCGCCTCCGAGGACGGCGCCGGCGAGTACGGCGCCGTCCGCCAGGGCGAACGGCAGCGCGAAGCCGAGGCAGAGCGCGCCGAGTCCGCCGAGGACGGCGACCATCCACCACAGCGGTGAGAGCGGGTGCTCGTCGCGCAGATGATCGGCCAACTGCCGGTCGGTGGGGCGCCGTCGCGGGTGCCGTCCGGCAGCGGCGAACAGCTCGGCCCGCCCGCGCAGGACCCACACCGCGTGCACCGCCACCCACACGACGGGCAACAGGAACAGCGCCGCCAGCACCAGGCCCGCCCGAACCCCTCCCGGTACCGGCACCCATCCGGCGGCGTCGGCGACCACGGTTCCCACGGCGGTTCCCACGAGTACGGCGCCCGCCGCGCTCGTCACGACCAACAGGCGCCGCGCCGCACGCACCCGGGCGCTGAGCGGGAATTCGACCACGTCCAACATCTTCTCCGTTCGATGGCCGCGGGTACTCTACGCAGCCGTAGGCGCAGGTCACGCCGTGGGCCCCCGGGAGATGCCCGTCTGGGCGTCCCGGGGCCTCGCTGTGGTCAACCCCGACCTGTGCCGGCTCCGCAGGCTGCTCGGCAAGAACCTCGACGCCACCTCGGAGAAGGCCCGGCGTCTCCTCGGCCGGCAGCCCCGCGACATCGAGGACACCATCACCGAGACCGCCGAAAGCCTCCTCGCGCTCGACACGGCACGGGCGCACTGACCCACGACGCACGGCTGGACGCCGACGGCGGCTCGGATGCCTCGCGAGGCAACACACGGGTTGCCTCCGGCACGGCGTTCTGGCAGGTCGCGGCCCGTTTCCTCCTCTGCGTGCAGGAGGGCAACAGGAAACCCGTCGACCTCGGGGAGCGGGCGGGCAACTCTGGATTCGGCAGCGACGACCAGCGACAAGCCCGAGGTGGCCGAGGGAGGTGGGGACCGTGACACGGACGCTCCTGTCCCTGTGCGTGCTCATGGCGGCCGTCACGACCGGATGCGCCGACGGCGGAGGGGACGGCAAGCGGCCCGACCGGCCGCCGCGCCCGCCGGCACTGACCTGGCAGCAGGAACTGCGCACCAGCGACGCCCAGCAGCACCTGACAGCCGAGTGCATGCGCCGGCAGGGCTTCACCTACTGGGAGGACCGCACCCTGACCCTCCAGGAGAGCCGCCCGGTGCGCTACGTCCAGGACGACGTGGCGTGGGCCCGTACCCACGGCTACGGCGGACGGATCGACGCCAAGAGCCAGCAGGCCCGCGAGGACAACCCCCTCGGCGGCTACCTCCGGCGCATGTCCGCGCCCCGGCGGGCCGCCTTCGACACCGCCCTCGACGGCGGAGGCGACGCCCGCATCCTCACGGCACCGCTCCCGGGCGGCGGGGAGATCCGCAAACGCAGCGGAGGCTGCATGGAGGAGGCCGAACGCGAGCTCTACGGCGACCCCGCCCAATGGTTCCGCAGCGGCAAGACCGCCACGGGTCTCAACGCCCTCTACGGCGCCGACCTGATGAACGACCCCCAGCTCACCGACCGGCTCCGGGCCTGGGCCCGCTGCATGAAGAAGGCGGGACAGCCCTACGACGATCCGCAGGCGGCCCGCGACGCCGTACGGGTCGACACCAGCCGGCTCGGCACCGGCCGCGCCGACGAGGCGTTCGCAGCCGAGCGGCGCACCGCCGTCGCGGACGCGACCTGCGCCCGCGCGACCTCACTCAAGGCCGTGGCCACGGCCCGGGAGACGTACTACCAGGACCGCCTGCGCGACCGGTTCGGCAAGGACCTCGACACCTACCGCACCCTCGGCCGACAGGCCTACGACCGGGCCGTGCACATCGTCGCGGAGCGCGACTGACCGTCCGAAACCCGCGACCCGCCCCGGCCACCACGCGCCCCGGTCGCGTCACGCGCCGGGCGCACACCGACCACCGGCGGCGGCACACCGGGCCTCGGCCCCCGACTCCGCCACCGGCGCACCACCGACCCACGCATCACCGAAGAAAACGAGGGGAAACACCATGCGCAAGTTCACCGCCACGGCAGCGCTTCTCGGGCTGACCGCCCTGGGCGTGCTCGTACCCGCCGCCACCTCGCAGGCCGCCGTCGCCGGCCCCGGCTGCGACAGCAAGTGGGGCCCGCGCAACGGCAACATGTACGCCTGGCAGGACCTGGACTGCTCGGGCACCCAGCTGATCGTCGCCGCGGGCAACAGCGCGAACTGGGGTGCCGGAGCCAACGACAAGGCCACGTCCGTCATGAACCGCGGCTTCACCGGCGGCCTCGACCACGTCGCGTTCTACCAGAACGACAACTACGGGGGCGGCCACGCCTGTCTCGCCCCGGGCGAGCTGTACGCCGACAACCTCACCGACAACCGCTTCACCAACGGTGTCGGGGCGAACGACAACATCACCTCCCACCGCTGGGTGGCCAGGAGCGCCTGCGGTGCCTTCCTGACCTGATCCCCGCCCGATCCGCCCACCGGCACACGGACGGGCCCGGAACCGACCACCCGGGCCCCTCCGTCGCCGATCTGGAGACTTGCACGAACGTCCGGGACCGCGCCGCGGTTCCGGACGTTCGTGTTTTCGCCACTCCGGGTGAACAGCGTGACCAACCCGACCAACCGGACATTAACCTGGGCATCCGCCGCCGCACGGCCGGCCCTGCCTTGGGGGACACCTTGGGGGACCCACGACTCGGAGACGATCCGAACCCACACGACGACCGGGAGCGGACCGCGCCGACCACGCCGTCCCTCCCCGCACAGCAGACCTTTCCCGCCCAGCTCAGACGATTGCGGCGGGAGCGCGGACTGTCGCTCACCGACCTGGCGCGCCGGACCCACTACAGCAAGGGCTACCTCAGCAAGATCGAGACCGGTACGAAACGGGCCACCGTCGACGTCGCCCGCCTGTGCGACCAGGTCCTGGACGCGGAGGGCGAGTTGCTGCGGCTCGTGCAGCAGGCGCCCACACCCCGTGACGGTGACGGCGCGTCCGGGACCGAGTCCGCCACGGTGCCCCGGCAGCCGGGCGGGACATGCCCCTATCGCGGACTGTCGGCGTTCACGCCGCAGGACGCGGAGTGGTTCTTCGGCCGGGAGCGCGCGACGGCCGCACTCGTGGAACGGCTCTTCGAACAGATCGGCAGCGGCCCGCTCATGCTGGTCGCCCCCTCGGGCGGCGGCAAGTCCTCCCTGCTCAACGCCGGTCTCGTCCCCGCCCTGCGGCGAGGCGACTTCCCCATGCCGGGCGCCGACCGCTGGCCCGTCGTGCCGCTCACGCCCACCACGCGCCCCCTGGACGAACTGCTGGAGCGCACCGCCAAGGCCCTCGGCGGCGACCTCGGCCTCACCGCGCGGGAGCTGCGCGAGAACCCGGCGGCCCTGCGCGAGGCCGTACACAGGTCAGTCGCGCACGACGAGACCGCGGAACTCCAGCCGGCCGCCCCCGGGGACCGCGAACCCCCGCCCCCTCGGCCCGTCCTGATCGTGGACCAGTTCGAGGAACTCTTCACCCTCTGCCCCGACGACGAGGAACGGCGGGCGTACGTCCGAGTGCTCCGGGCCATGGCGGACGCCGGGCCGGAACCGGACACGTACCCGCCGGCCGTCGTCGTCCTCGGCGTCCGCGCCGACTTCACCGGCAGCTGTCTGGGCCTGCCCGAACTGACCCCGGTCCTCACCGACGGCCTGTTCGTGCTGGCCCCGATGTCCGTGACGGAGCTGCGCGAGGCCATCGCCCGCCCCGCCGAACTCGCCGGCGTCACCCTCGAACCGGGCCTGATCCCGCTGCTGCTGCGCGACGCCGGACTGCGCGACGAAGGCGGACCGGCCGGCCGTGACACCGCCCGGGCCGGGCTCGTCGGCGCCGACGTGACACCCTCCGGTGCCCTCCCCCTGCTCTCCCACGCGCTCCTCGCCACCTGGCAGCGCCGCACGGACGCCGCGCTGCTGACCGTCGCCGGGTACGAACGGGCCGGCGGCCTGCAGGGCGCCATCGCCCGCACCGCCGAGACGGTGTTCGCCCGGCTGTACCCGGCCGAGCAGAAGACGATCCGCCGCATCCTGTCGCGGCTGGTCCTCGTCGCGGACGGCGCCGGCGCGACCCGCCGCCGCACGAGCCGGGACGCCCTGCTGGAACAGCTCGGCGACGCGGAGGGCACGGCCGCGGCCCTCGACGCCTTCGTGAGGGCCCGGCTCATCACCGTGGACAGCGACACGGTCCAGATCACCCACGAGGCGCTGCTGCACGCCTGGCCCCGGCTGCGGGACTGGATCCACGCCGACCGCGCCGGACTCCTCCTCCACCAGCAACTGGCGCACGCCGCGGCCGAATGGGAACGCGAGGACCGCGACCCGTCGGCCCTGTACCGGGGTACTCGGCTGGACGCCGTACGGTCGTGGGCCGACGAGTCGGACGGCCGGCGTCGCCTCGGGCCCGGCGAGGAGGCCTTCCTGAGGGCGAGTCAGGCCGAGGAGGACGCCCGTCGCGGACAGGCCGGACGCCAGGTCAGGCTGCGGCAGTACCTGCTCGCCACGCTCGCCGTCCTGCTCTGCCTCGCGGTCACCGCGGGCGCACTCGCCTACCAGCAGCGGGAGAGCGCCCGCGCACAGGAGCGGGCCGCCCGCTCCCAGGCACTCGCCGTACGCTCCGCGTCCCTGGCCGCGGGCCAGCCCGAGGCGTCGATGCTCCTCGCGGGGGAGGCGTACCGCGCCGACACCACCGCCGAGGCACGCGGCGCCCTGCTCAGCACCCAGTCCCAGCCGTTCTCCGCCCGGCTCGACGGCTACCGGGGCCCGGTCAACGCGGTGGCCTTCGCCCCCGACGACCGGACCCTCGCGACGGCCAGCTCCGACGGCACGGTGACCCTGCGCGCCACCGACGGCGACCGCCGCACGCTCGCCACGTTCACCCTCCCCGGCCGCGTCCGCGCGGTCGCCTTCGCCCCCGACGGCCGCACCCTCGCAGCGACCTCGACCGACGGGCCCGTCACCCTCTGGGACGTCGCCGCCCACCGCCGCACCGCCCTCCTTACCGCCGACACCCGGGGCGCCCGCGCGATCGCCTTCGACCCGCGCGGGCACGCGCTCGCCGTCGCGACCCCCGACGGCCCGATCCAGCTCTGGGACACCCGCTCCACACCCCGGCGCACGGCCTCCCTCACCGGCCACAAGGGCCTGCCCCACGCGCTGGCGTACGCCCCCGACGGCGGCGGACTCGTCTCCGCCGGCGCCGACCGGACCGTACGGCTGTGGGACACCGACCGCGCCCGGCCGCTCACCGTGCTCAGGGGGCACACCGACGACGTCCTGGGCGTCGCGTTCTCCCCGGACGGACGGCAGGTCGTCTCCGGCGGGACCGACCGGACCGTACGGGTGTGGGACGTGCGCGAACGGCGGACGACCACGACGTTCACCGGCAGCAGCGACGACATCAACGCCGTCGCCTACACCCCCGACGGCGCGACGGTGATCGGCGCGGTCGGCGACGGCACGACCCGGCTCTGGGACGTGCGGGGCGGCCGCCAGACCGCCGTCCTCGCCGGGCACACCGACTACGTCATGGGAGTCGCCGTCACCTCCGACGGCGCCCTCCTCGCCACGGCCGGCTTCGACCAGTCGGTGGTCCTGTGGGACCTCGGCGGACCGGTGCTGACGGCACGTCCGTTCACGGAGGTCTGGCAGGCGGTCCACAGCCCGGACGGATCACTGCTGGCCACCGCCGACACCGACCACACCGTCCGGCTCTGGGACGCCCGCGAACACCGGCTCCTGAAACGGCTCAGCGGCCACACCGAGACGGTCTTCTCGGTGGCCTTCGCGCCCGACGGCAGGACCCTCGCCTCCGCGGGCTCCGACGGCACGATCCGACTGTGGGACGTGGCCGCGCGCCGGCACCTGGCCACGCTCAGCGGCCACACCGGGGAGGTCTTCTCGGTGGCCTTCGCCCCCGACGGCAGGACCCTCGCCTCGGCCGGCGCCGACCGGACGGTCCGCCTCTGGGACCTCGCCGCACGGCACGGCGTCGCCACCTTCGAGGGCCACGAGGACTACGCCAACGCCGTCGCGTTCAGCCCGGACGGCCGCACCCTGGCCAGCGCCGGCGACGACCTGACCGTGCGGCTCTGGGACGTCCGCTCGCACCGGGCGCTCGCCGAACTGACCGGCCACACGGGCGCGGTGCGCGGCGTCGCCTTCGCGCCCGACGGCCGCACCCTCGCCAGCAGCGGCAACGACGGCACCGTACGCCTGTGGGACGTCCGCGCGCGCCGCTTCGAGGGCGCCCTGACCGGACACACCGGCTCCGCGCGGGGCCTCGCCTTCTCCCCGGACGGCCGGATGCTCGCCAGCAGCGGCAACGACAGAACGGTCCGGGTGTGGGACGTCGCCGAGCGGCGGACGTGGGCGACCCTCACCGGCCACACCAACGCCGTGTGGGGCGTGGACTTCGCCCCGGACGGGCGGACGGTGGCCAGCAGCAGCACCGACGGCACCGTTCGGCTGTGGGACCTCGACCCCGGTGCCGGGCTGGCGAGGATCTGCCGGCTGAGCGCGGCGATGAGCGCCGCCGAACGCGACCTTCTGCTCCCCGGCATCCCCCTGTCGGCGGAACCGGCCTGCGCGGGCGGCTGACCCCGCATCGCCTGGTCGGGGGGTGTTTCCCAAGGGTTTCCCCGTTGCCCGTTCGGGTGGGGCGACTCCCGGTTCTCGACGCCCGGGGCGCACCACCGGCAGGCTGCGACACGACCACACCCGCTGTGATCCACACAGCGTTCGATCCACTCAAGACCGGAAACGGGGGTCCCGGCACGGTGAACCGGACCGTACGCACACGCACCTTCCTCCGCACGCTCGTCGCGCTGCTGGCGTTCGCCTGCTGGGCGCCGCCGGCCCTCTCCGCCACCGCCCGGGCGGCACCGACCGCGCCCGCGGCGGACTGCCGCGCCCTCGCGCCGGGCGCCTCCGCCGCAGCCGAACGGGCCATCGCCGCCGCGTGCGCCGAGGTCGCGGCCGGCACCTGGTACACCTGGGGCGGCGGTCACGGCGCCCAGCCCGGCGCCACGTACGGGCAGGTCGACCCCACCGACCCGGCCAGCGAACACGACCCCGAGCGGCGCGGTTTCGACTGCTCCGGACTGGTCCGTCACGCCTACGCGCAGGCCACCGGCTCGGACATCCTCAACGGGATCGCCAGCCAGCAGTACTACACGCACCGCGCGGCCGCCCGCTTCACCGCGGCCCAGGGACTCGCCCCGCTCCTCCCGGGCGACCTCCTCGCCTGGGGCACCGAGCAGGACCTGCACCACATCGCCCTCTACCTCGGCGCGGGCAAAATGGTCGAGGCCAGGCAGTCCGGCACCAAACTGATGGTCAGTGACGTCCGCCTGGGCAGCGGCTACTTCGGTGCCGTACGCGTCAACACCGGCCAGGTCACCGGCCATGTCCATCAGACCTGGGGCACCGGCGTCTGGACCAAGGCCGAGCCCAGCCTCGCCGCCCGCCGCGTCTACGCCTTCCCGTACTCCACCACCATCCGCGTCCACTGCCAGAAGCACGCGGAGCGGGTCTTCGCGGAGGGCTACGACAACGACGTCTGGTCCTACCTCCCCGACTACAGGGCCTGGGTCACCAACATCTACATCCAGGGCCCGGCCTGGCTCGACGGGGTGCCGGACTGCGGTCAGAACCCGCCCTCGCCGTGACGCCTCCCACGGGGTGAACCGTCCGACCCCGGTCGGCGAGCCGTGTCCGGTGCTGCCGAGGGGCCTTCGGGCCGACCCCCTCGGCAGCACCGGCCCCGGTGCGCCGGGCGGGCGGCGGGTCGTGTCGGTCGTGGCATCACCGCGGCGGTGATGATGCTCTCGGGTCCCGGCGTCCGGTGCGGACGCCGACCGGTGCGGCCGTGCGCGGCCGGGAGCAGATGGATCGGAGACCACTGTGGTGAGGGCGCGTCCTCGTCGTCTCGTCTTTCGTTCGGCCGGTGCGACGCTGGTGGCGGCCCTGGTGGTGGCGGTCGCGCTGACCGTGGTGGACGTTCTGCTGGCCTTCCGCGTCTACACCGGCAACGCGATGACCGGCAGCCATGCCGACGACGCCAGCCGCAACATCGGCAGGCTGTTCGCGACCGTCCACGCCGCCGACGAGACCCGCCACCGCATCGGCCTCGGCACGGGCGGTCCGGTGGCCGCCGTCTACGCGAACCGGGCCAGGGCGCTGGCCCGGGACATCGACGCCGACGCCCGTCCCCTCGGCATGGCCGCCGAGAGCGAGGCACTCACCGCCGCCCTGCCCGCCTGGATCGCCCGGCCCGACACCGAACTGCACCGGCTCCTGGCCGCGGCCGACGCCCTCGCCGCCGCCCTCGACGAGCACAAGGCCCAGGACCGCCAGGACGCCGTCGCCGCCCAGAACACCCTGCTCGCCCTCCAGTTCGCCTGCGTGGTCGTCCTGCTCATGCTCCTGGGCGGCCTCGCCTTCGTGGTGTGGCGCAGGATCATCCTTCCCCTCACCGACCTGGAGGCCCACCTCGGGAGCATCAGCCTCGGCACCGCCCCGCCCACCCGCATCACCCACCACCCCACCCAGTGGCTCGGCGGCGTCCTGGGCCAGGCCGAACGCACCCTCCAGGTACTGAAGGAGTCGCAGCACCAGGCCGACAAGGACCGCGAGGCCCTGCGCACCGATGCCGCCGCCTCCGACGGACTGAGCCGCATCCTGAACATCCAGCACGCACCCGGCCCCGGCGTGCGCGCCCACGGGCGGGTCCAGAGCGCCGAGGGTGTCATCGCCGGAGACTTCCTCGACACCCTGGCCCTGCCCGGCGGCCTCACCGTCCTCCTCCAGGGCGACGTCGCCGGCCACGGCACCGACGCCGGCCTGCTCGCCGTCCGGGTCAAGAGCGCCGTCGCCGCGGCCCTCCACCTCGCCCCCGACGCCCGCACCGCGGCGGCCGCGGCCTGGACCGTCATCGCCCCCGAGGACGAACGCTTCACCACCCTCGTCATCGCCGTCCTCGACCCCGCCCGCCACCGCCTCAGCTGGCTCAGCGCAGGTCACGAGATCGCGCTGCTCCGCCACGCCGACGGCACCGTCGAGGAACTCGAACCCACCGGACCGGTCATCGGCCCGTTCCTCACCAGCCCCGACGACGTCTGGGACGTACGACAGCGCCCGCTCGCCCCCGGCGACCTGATCGTGCTGGCCACCGACGGCCTCACCGAGGCCCGCGACCGCGACGGCACCATGCTCGGCCGGGAGGCCGTCTCCGACACCGTGTCCCGCGCCGGGAACGACCCCGAGGAGGTGGTCGACGCCCTGTACCGGGCCACCGCCCGCCACGACGCCGACTGGAACCGCGACGACATCACCATCCTCGCCGCCACCTGCGGCGCATGACACCGGCCCGGGTCCGCGGGTGAGCGCTCACTCGGGCTTGCGCAGGGCCTGGAGCAGCTCGAGGGTCCTGGCCTCGGGCATGTAGGCGCGGGTGAGGGCGACACCGATGCGCGGCAGGTCCACCTCGTCGCGGTACAGCAGGTACAGCGGCTCGTAGCGCGGGTTGAACTTCTGCTTGAAGGCGTGCAGGGACCGGAACCCGTAGTACGGCTCCATGAAGACGCCGAGCTGGTCCAGGAGCCGGTCGAAGGGCGTGGCCGACTCCGACCAGGCGCTGTCGCTGTGGGCGAGCGGTGCCCCGGACAGGGACACGAACTCCGCGCCCTCCTCCTGGAAGGCCAGGAACGCCGAGGCGATCATGAACTCGACCACGGGCGGGAAGGGCCCGTCCGCCCGCCTGCGCATGACGTCGAGCGTCCACCCGCGGACCCGGCCGTCGCCGGCGTACACGGGGATCCACGAGGTCACCCCCAGCACCGTCGAGCCCTCCGTCGCCAGCCCGACACGTACATGGGGATCGAGTGCCTCGTCGACGCCGCCCAGCGTGAATCCCATCTCCGGCAGCCCCTTGTCACCCACCCACTCCTCGGAGATGGCCCGCACCTGGCCGACGACCTCGCGCGGCTGGTCCGCCAGGCGGACCAGTTCGAATCCGACGTCCAGCTTCCTGCCGCGGTTCAGGGCGCTGCGGACCTTCTGCCACCGCTTGCCGGTGAGTTCCAGTCCCGGCAGGGGCACCACGGTGTCCTCCGCCACCTGGACGCTGTGCCAGCCCAGCGCCTCGGCTGCCTCGGCGACCGGGCGGGTCGTGGAGAACAGGCAGGGCACGGTGCCGTGGTGCTCGCAGAAGTCGACGAAGTCCCGCACGGCCGCCCGCCGGTCCTGCGGCGCCCCGGCCGGGTCACTGAGGGCGATGCAGACGCCCGCGTGCTTGCGGTAGGCGACGTAGGCCTGGCCGGAGGGGGCGAAGAAGTACGAGTTCTCGGGCCAGGTGGTCATCCAGGACAGGTTGGTGCCCCCGTACCGGACGAGCACGTCCATGGCCCGCTCGCGCTCCTCCCGCCCGGTTGCCTCGCGCGAGCGGCGCAACCCGCTCAGCAGCGAGGTCGGGACGCGGAACGCGGACCGGCCGGCCAGGAGTACGACGAGCTCGGCGGCCCAGACGACGCCCACCGGCACCAGCACCGGCAGGTCGTCGAGCACGTCGCGCCGGTCGGCCTCGTCCGCCCACGCGTACGCCACCGCCACCAGCGCCCCCAGCAGCACCGACAGCGCGGCCAGCACGGTACTGGCCCACCAGGCCGCGCGCCGGCCCTTGCGCAGCCCGTCGACAAGTACGGCGGCGACCACCGCGTGGACGGCCGCGTGGAGCGCGGAGCCGCCCAGCCCGTACGTGGAACCCATGGGTCCCTGGGCGGGGATCAGCCATACAGTGACGGTGATGGCGAGGAGGAGCACGATGCCCGAGGCGGCGAGCAGGCGCCACTCGCGGCGGCTCAGCCGGCCCGAGGCCGGGGACCGGCCCGGTACCGGCAGCCACCGGGCGGCGGGCAGGCCCAGCGCGACGCCGACCAGGTGCTCCAGGTCGGCGATCCCGCCCACGAAGAGGAAGACCACCAGCACATAGCCCGACAGGGCCAGCCGCACCCGCAGCCGCCAGGGGGAGGGCAGGGTCGCGGTGGCCAGGACCGCCGCGGCCAGCGCACCGGCCGAGGGCCCCACGTCCAGGTCCCGGGAGACCTTCTCCGCCCACGACCAGTCGACGCCGCGGCCCAGCCACAGCAGCCCGGAGCTGGCGAGCACCGCGACGACCTGGCCGGCGAGCGTCGCGGCCGCCGCCCACCGGGTGCCGAGCCGCCACTCCGCGAACCCCACCAGGAAGATCACGGCGGCCACGATGACCAGGCCGGCGCTCGGCCGGGCCCCGAACACGAACCCGCTGAACAGCGTCCACCAGCGGTTCGCCTCGAACGACGGCAGCCCGTAGGCGATCTGGGGATACCAGGACCGGTCCTCCACCGGCCGCCACAGGGCCTGCGTGGCCAGAGCCACCACGAGCATGGCCACGAGCAGCCCGAGGGTGAAGGGCAGCCGCCGCACCACCCGTACGACGCGGCCGGAGCCCTCGCCGTCGGCGCCGTCCGCCGACCGGTCCGTAAGGCTTGGCAAGAGCTCTCGAATACCCACGAAAGCCATTAAAAGCGGCAGTCGGACGCGGTGCGCGTCGATGACCGGGCCCGGGGTGCCGCAGCGGCTCTACGCCGTGAACCGGGAAGCGTGCGTGCCGGCCCACTGTTCGAAGGTGCGGGGAGCGCGGCCGGTGAGTTGTTCCACGGTGGGGTGGACGGTGGTCTCGTCGATGGTGCGGTCGCGGTAGAAGCTGAAGAACGCTCTGACGTATTCGCCCGGCATGGCGGCGTTCATCCGCGCGCGGGCGTCGTCGTCCGACTCGGGCCGGAACCGGAGGTCGCGGCCGAGTGCCCGGCCCAGGATGCGCACGCGCTCTGCGGGCAGCAGGGCCCGGGGTCCGCTGAGCGAGTAGGCGCGCTTGTCGTGCCCCGGCTCCAGCAGCGCCGTGGCCGCCACGGCCGCGATGTCGGCCGGGTCGACGGTGGCGATCGGCAGGTCGCCGAAGGCGTCGGTCACGGTGTCGCCGGTCCGCAGTTGGGGCAGCCAGCGCAGGGCGTTCGACATGAAGGCGGCCGGCCGCAGGAACGTCCAGCCCAGCCCGGACTCACGGAGGGCGTCCTCCGAGCGGACCATGAACTCCGAGATCGCGTTGTCGGTGTCCGTGGCCACGGCGGCCTGGCTGGAGAGCAGGACCACGTGTTCCACGCCCGCGCTCGTGAACCGGGCGGCCAGCCCGGTCATGTCGCGGTAGCCGGGCAGCAGGAACACGCCGCGTACGCCGCGCAGGGCGTCGGCGAGCGAGTCCGGCCGGTCGAGGTCGCCGACGGCCTGTTCCACCGGCAGGTCAGCGGGTTCGCGGACCAGCGCGCGGACGGGCTCGCCGGCGTCGACCAGTGCGCGCACGACTTCACTGCCGACGTCGCCGGTGGCTCCGGTGACGAGGATCACCGCGGTGTCCTTTCGACGGGGGCGGTCGTGGTGTTCACGGACGCGGTCACGCTCGGACCCCGTCGTCGGACTTGGCGTCCGGCATCCGGCGGGTACGTGTGTGGGTGGTCTCCGGTTTCCGCATGCGGACCAGCTTGTCGGCGCTGCGGGGGCGGCGGGCAGGGGGACTGGCTGCACGGGCGGGTGCAGGATCGTGCACCCGCCCGTCGCGCCTCGCGGCCGGTTGCGGTGTGTCTGCGGCGAGTGCCTCCGGTCGCCCGGGGCGGTCGCCGTCGGCACCGGCGCGCGGGGTCCGTCACCGGGCGTATGTCTCGATCCGCAGGCCGGAGTCGAAGCCGCGGGTCGAGACGGGCAGGAACGTCGTCAGGTTGAACGGGCCCTGGAAGAGCGGGACGCCGGAGCCGATGACGAACGGATTGCGCTTGATGACGAGTTGGTCGATCTCCGGAAGGAGGGCGGAGGCCAGTTTGCCGCCGCCGGCCAGCCAGATGTCCTTGCCGGACTGCGACTTGAGCTTGCGGACGGTCTCGGCCGGGTCTTCCCGCACGACGTTGATGTCCGGGTCCGTGGTCTGCAGGGTGGTGGAGACGACGTACTGCTCCAGATGGGCGTACGGGCTGGTCAGGCCCGCCTGCAGGGCGGGTTCGTAGGTGCCGAGGCCCATGATGACCGTGTCGAAGTGCCGGTTCGGGGTGTCGGTGAGGCCGAAGGCCACGCGGGCCGGGGTGGGCATCGTCTCCGGGTACTCCGCGAGGATCGCGTCGCGTCCCTCGCCCTCGAAGAGAAGGAAGTCGTACTCGCCGTTGGGGCCGGCGATGTAGCCGTCGAGGGTGGCGGCGACGTAGTAGACGAGCTTTCGCATCTGGTGAGTCCTTAGCTTCGGGACGGGATGTGAAGGGCGGTGCAGCCGCGGCGCCTCAGCGGCGGGGGCCGGGCTTCGGGAGCGGCCGGGGACGCGGGAGCTGACGGGGCCTGAGCGGACGGGGGTCGCCGCCGCGAGGGGCGTGGTACGGGGTGCTCCGCGTGAAGGGGGATCGCATAAGGCTCCTGTTGGGAGGGGTCGGTTCTCGCCTGCTCTGCCGCAGAGATGTACTCTGACTGCAGTGGTTAGAACGTAGTACTGCACTTGCAGTGGCGTCAACGGGTTTCCTGAACCCGTCCGGATCAGACAAGGAGACCGCGTGCGTCAGAACCCCGCCCGCCGTACCGCGCTGCTCGACGCGGCCATCGAGGTGCTCGCCCGTGAAGGGTCCCGCGGCCTCACGCTGCGGGCCGTGGACAAGGAGGCCGCCGTCCCCGTCGGCACCGCCACCAACTACTTCGCCAACCGCGGCGAGATGCTGGCCCAGGTCATGCAGCGCATCCTCGAACGGCTGACACCGGATCCGGCGGAACTGGAGGAGGCGATGCAGGCCGGCACGCCCCGGGACGTCACCGTCACACTGCTGCGGCAACTGCTGGAGCGCACCCGGCGCGAGCGCGGCAGCCACCTGGCGCTGCTGGAGATGCGGCTGGAGGCGACGCGGCGCCCGGAGCTGAACGCGGAGCTGACACGGTTCTTCGAACTCCAACTGGAAGGCAACATCGCCTACCACCTCGATGCCGGACTGCCCGGCGGCCAGGAGGGGGTCGTACTGCTCTACGTCGCCATGCTCGGCCTGATGATCGACGACCTGACCGTCCCGACGCTCCTGACACCCCACGACCCGAACCGCCTGATCGAGGCGATGGTGGACCGACTGCTCGTATAGGCGCGACCAGCGGGCGTCCCCCGAAGCGCGGTGGTCGGCGTCATCCGTCGGCGCTTTCGTGCCAGCGGCTTCGTACGGTGACGAGGCGCGTCAGTCGATGCCCAGTTCCGCCTTGGAGGCTGCATGGGACTTGTCGAGCTTGCCGATCAACCCGCACCGCGCCAGATCGCGGCCGGTGTCCAGGAGGTGTGGCCGGCCGCTGGTGGAGGAGGCGGCCGAGGTCCGTCATTCCGGGGCTGCCTGGAGACAGGATGGGGTCATGGACGACATCGACGCACTGCTGCGTGAGTACGACCGGGCGCGCGCCTACACCGACGAGTTGTGGAAGGACCTCGCGCCGGACGAGGTGACCTGGCGCCCGCACGAGAACTCCAGTGCCATCGGCTGGCACTTGGGTCACCAGGCCCACGTCGCCCACTTCATGATCCGCAACCTCACCGCGGCCGAGCCCAGCCCCGACCCGGAACTGGACGCGATCATGGACTCCGCCAACCCGGAGAAGTTCCGTGGTGCGCTGCCCACCGTCGAACGGCTCACCGCGTTCCGTGACACCGTCGCCGAACGTGTCCACGCCCGTATCGGTGACATCGCCGCCGGCAGGGTCGGCGCGCCCGCCCAGTTGGACATCGTCGCCCGTCATCTGCTGCTGGTACTCGTCAACCACGAGTACCAGCACGACCAGTGGATCAGCGAGGTCCGTGCCGACAATCTCGGCCACGCGCTTCCCCCGGACCCCGCCTCGGACTGGGTCGGCCGCGTCGACGGCTACCTCGTCTGCAATCCCTGCACCTGACCTCCCGCGACCGGGCGCGCGGCCGGTCACGCGTGCGGCACCTCCGCCGCGGGGTCGCCGTCCTGGTGGGGGTGCCGGGCGAGGGGGAGGGGGAGTGGTTCGGTGTCGTCGGGGGTGATGGTCGTGCGTCCCGGAGTCAGTACGAGGACCTCGTCCTGGGTTGCCCACACCCGCCGTTCGGACTGTCCGGGGCAGAGGTGGACCCCCTGCGGCGAGGTATTGGCGCCGGCGTCGTGGATGCGGTAGCCGATCGCGGCCTCGCCGCGGGCGAGTGCCGCCGCGGTGACCGTGGCGAAGGACGCTTCGCGACCGGGGTGGACGTAGTCGCCCGCGGGGTGCAGGGCCAGCGCCCCGCCGCGCGCGGTGAAGATCTCCTCGAACACGGAGCCGAGAGCGGGGTTGTGGGAGATCTGGGTCATGAGCAGCGCGGTCAGTTCCCCGCGCAGGACGACGTCCGACGTGGCGCCGAGCGGGGCCAGCAGCCGGCTCCCGTGGTCGTGCAGCTCGGCCACCACATGCAGGGGGTGACCTGTCTCCTCCTCGTAGGCCCTGAGCATCAGCAGGGTCAGCAGGGTCCGGTCGTCGGGCCGTCCGGGGTCGGGCGGGTCCTCGTCCCGCAGGACGATGACGCTGTCGTAGCGGGAGGGGTCCAGGGCGCGGAGGGTGGCGAAGCGGGTGGGGTCGCCGGTGCGGTGGCTGACGCGGAGGCGGCCGACGCCGTCGGAGCGCGACAGGTGCGCGGCCGCGGCGCGCGGGTCGGTGTCCGGATCGGTGACGACATCGAGGACCGAACCCGGCCGGGAGGTCCGGCGCAGGATGTCCACGACGAACGGCGCCCGGCGGTTCCAGCCCAGCATCAGGGTGCGTGCCGGGCCGTCGGCCCGCTCTCCGGCGGGTGCCAGGGCCCGCGCGTCGATGTGGCCGCGGCAGTCGGCGACGGTGGCCGGGTGGTCGTCGTGGGCGACCGTCACCAGCCGGTCCCCGGGACGGAGCACGGTGTCCGGCGGCGGCGTGAGGTGGGGTGTGCCGTCGGCCCGTACGATCCCGACCACGCACGCGTCCTCGAAGGACAGCGCCAGCTCCTCGTACGGCCGGTCGGCCGCGCCGGAGACGTCGAGGGTGTGGAACTCCGCTCCGGAGAAGTCGAGGAGGTCGCGCAGGGCGGCCGGCAGGCCCGGCTGACGGGCCGACTGCACGATCAGCCGTGCCGTGGTCCGGTCCGCCTCCAGCACCGTGCTCCGAGGCCCGGCCGCGAGCCGCGCGGCCCGCAGGTGGTGGCCGTCGCGCACCGTCGCCACCAGGCGCGGTCCGGACGACGGGGGACGGAGCAGGGCGCGCAACGCCAGCAGGGTGCGGATGACCCGCGCGTCGGCGTCGGCGCTGTCACAGGGAAGGATCAGTACCGACCGTGCCGCGCCCGGAGTCACCAGCGCGAGCGCCTCGGGGTCGGTCGGGTCACCGGTACGGCACACCAGCCGCGAGGCGTCCGTGATGCCGAGCGCGGCGGTGAGCTCGGTGTGCATGTCGGCCGAATCCCGGTCCGCGAGCACGGTGACCACATGTCGGCCCCGCCCGGAGTGGGCCGCGAACAGCTCGGCCACCACGGTGAAGGCCTGCTCGGACCAGCCGAGCACGACGGTGTGACCGGATTCCAGCACGGTCGAGCGGCCCCGCCGCAGCTCCGCCAGCCGGTCGCCCAGCCCCGTGGTGATGACCCCCACGACCGTCGACACGCACAACAGGGCGATGAGACCGAGAACCGCGGCCAGCAGCATCCGCAGGGGAGCGCCCGTCACTCCGCTCAGCCGCATGGTCTCGGCACTGGTGCGCCATACGGCGGTCAGGCGCCCCGTCACGGAGTGCGGCGCCTGCGGGTCCGTCCACACCATGAGCGCGCTGACCGGAACCACGAGGGTCAGGCAGCCCAGGGCGAGCCAGCCGAGCAGTGCTCCGGTGCTGCGGGCCAGGGTCCTGTCGAAGAGGTACCGCGCCCGATCACGTAAGAGAGGCGTCTCCTGACGCCGTCCCGCATCCGCCACCTATGCTCCTCACTCGGCGTTCCGAACTCGGCGATCCGAGTCGAAGCGTGCAGAATCCGGAACCGGCGACACGCCGCCCCACCGGGACATTCATCCTTTCGGGCTCAGGGGGCGGGGGGCGGAGCCGCGTCACAGTAGTGCGGCCGGACCCCGGGTGCCGGTCGGGCCGGCCGGTGCCGAGGGCCGGACGCGTCAGGTGACCAGCTCGTAGATGCTCGCGGCCGTCAGCCACACGCCGGCGAGGAGGGCGAGCGTGACGATCAGCTGCTCCTGGTGCCGTGCCAGCCAGTTCCGCAGGGCGTTGAGGCGGGCGTTCGCGGCCTCGGGTGCCCAGACGGCGTACATCTCCATGACGATCAGGCTGAGGGTGGCGAGCAGGCAGTAGCCGGTCAGCGCGACCCAGTCGATGGCGGTGGAGAGGTTCGCGTCGATGGCGGTCGCGGCGCCGGCGGCGACCAGCCCCCAGGGCTGCGTCAGCCAGGCGAGACCGGCCGCCGTGACCGGAGAGGCGTTGTCGATCCGGGCGGCCCAGCGCGGCGGGCCGTGCGGGCGGGGCGGCCTGCGGTGCCGGTACGCGCCGTACAGCACCAGCGCGAGACCGATGGCGAGCTTCGCGGCGACCGCGGCGGTCGAGGGGGTGGTGTGCCGGGCCGGGGGCTGGCCACCCGTCAGCAGTACGACGACGGCGATGACGGCGACCAGGTTGGCCAGCCACGACAGCAGGAACGCCAGGCCCTGCCGGATGCCGCGCCGCGAGGAGAGCAGCAGGATGAAGACGCTGTTGTGCAAGGGCCCCAGGGTGATGGCGGTGCCGATCACCACCAGGTCGAGGACCATCGGACCAGTCGCTCCCGGGCGTCAGGGCCGTCCGTCGCCCATGGACCAGGGACGCGCCGGCAGAGGGATACGGCGCCGTCACGGCGCCGCACCCCGACTTTGCAGGCGGCCGCGTGGCCGGTCAAGCAGGCCACGCCATGGCGGCCCCGCCGGACCCTTCCCCGGGTAGGCCGGACGGGCGTGGGGCCCGAGCCGTATCGAACGCGGCGTTCGGCAACCTTGACCTCACCCAGGGCGGACCCTCCCGGTCGCCCTCATCCAGCCCATACGATCATGCGCATGTCGATCACATCTCCCATACCGGTCCTACGCGGTTCCGGCGGCACGGTGCTCCAGCTCGACGACGATGCGCTGGTCCTGCGCCGGACGGCCGAGGAGCTGCGGATTCCGCTGCGGGCGATCAGGCGCGTTCGAACGGAAGGACGCGCCGTCGCCGTCGAGTTGACGGCCCCGGCCGGGGCGGTGCCCGCCGTGCACCGTGTCGACGACGTCAGCGAGGCCGCCGTGGCGCTGTTCGCCGACGCCGTCAACGCGGCCCTTCCCGCGCCCACCGACGAGGCCGATACGGTCGACGGTTCGGACCTGGTCACCGTCCGTGCCGTGAAGGAATCCGATGCGGAGCGACGAAAGGGCAGGTGGAAGATCTGGGCGTTCGTCGTCTTCCTGGTGCACTTCGCCGCGGGGCTCGCCGTCGGAATCCACGGGGAGTGGACACTCGCGCTCTGCATCCCGCTGGTCGGCCCCATTCTCGGGGCCGGCGGTATCGCCTTCGGCGCCATGGGGGCCGAATCGGTGTACCGCCAGTGGTACCTGCCCAGACACGGCATCACGGTCGAGGCCGCGAGACTGGGCAACGCGCGTGTCCTGGGCGGCAGTTTCGGGACCTACGTGTACACGGACCTGCACGGCGAGCACCGCAGCGTCTACACCAGGAGCGGCGCCCCGACGGTCCAGGTCGCCTACAACCCGAACAAACCGCATGTCGTGGTCGTTTACGAGAAGCGGTCCAGCACGATCGGGGACGCGGCCCTGGCCGTGGCCGCCCTGCTGTTCGGCCTCTGCGTCGAAGCCGGTGTCATCACCGTGGCCGTCGGTGCCTTCCTGGGGTGGTACCCGGGCTACTGACGGGCCGACGCCGCCTGAGCTGAGCCCGGAACCGGGGTCTCACGGGTGGTACGGGCCGCTTCTCGTCCTCCGCCGCTGAGAGGCGATGCCCATGCGGGGTCGTGGCGGGATCTCCTCGCGAGGTGGGTCAGCAGGTGCTCCGCCGCGGTGGAGGCGGTGTCCGGTGGCGCGCCGACTTCGGTGAGGTCGGAGATGAGCCTTGCCGACGCCGCTTCCGGGATGTCCGGGTCGGTGAGGAGAGGCAGGAGCAACAGGAGCCGGGCGGCTGTGTCCTGGGCGCCCTCGGCCGCCGGGGACGGGTCGTCGGCGATGCGGATCAACTCCTGCCAGGTCAGCCCGGTGCCGGAGAAGTCGCCGTCCCAGCCGGCGATCTGTTCGACGTGGCTCCTGCCCGGACGGGTCAGGAGGTAGTCGGTGCCGTAGTCGCCTTCCAGGTTGCGGTAGATCACCACCACGCCGGGGCCTGTCCGCGCCGGCACTCGGAACACGGGCCAGTGTCCGGGATCGAAGAGGTCCTCGGACACGGCGTCGACATCGGCGCCGTCCTCACCGAACCACTCCGGAACGGGTCGCTCGGTGCACGTCCCGTCGCTGCACATCACCAGCAGGTGGTTCGACCAGAAGCCCGGGTGGTTCAGCAGTGACTCGCCCGGCACCAACGGGCCGGCCCCGTATCCCTTGATCAGCATCCTTCGATCCTGTCACCAGCCACTGACATGGCGGGATCGGGGATCGGCGACGGGGACGTGTGACCTCGGGTGTTCGCGCGCGACAACGGGACAACGGTTCGTTGTTTCGTTGCCCGGCTGGAGTAGGGTGCCGGTATGGCACGAGATTCCCGGCAGCAGGCCCGTGAGCGGCTGTCTCTGCTGGCAGCCGGCGGTGATGAGAGTACGGTCGCGTCCCGGGTGGAGCAGGACGCGTCGCTGGTGGGGAGGCTGCTGGCCGCCGCCGCCGTCGGCGGAGCGAGCGGTCACGACGGCCCGTCGGGTGTGGTGCCGGACGACGTGGGTGCCGCGCTGGGCCTGTTCGAGGCGCTGCGCGAGGAGTTGGACCGCCTGGAGACGCAGGTCGTCATCGAGGCTCGGCGCTGCGGCATGGACTGGCGTCAGATCGCCGGGTATCAGGGGCTGAACTCCTCCCAGGCCGCCTCGCAGCGCTATCAGAGGCTGATGACGCGGCTCGAAGAGATCCGCCAGGGGGTGCGGTGAACGGCCAGCAGGATCCGCGGCTGACGGATCAGCCGCCACAGTTGTTCAGCGCGATCGACTCACTGCTGGCCGCCGTCGACGACGGCACGGTGCTGCCCGCTCCGACCGAGCGCGTACGGCTGCGCGAGGCGGCCGGCCTCACCCAGGCCGCCGTCGCCCAGGCGCTGGGCGTACGGGTGCCGAGCATCGCCGCCTGGGAGGCGGGGCGCGCCGAGCCCAAGGCGGAGCGGCTGGAGGCGTACCGCCGACTTCTGGAAGGGCTCGCTCACCGCTACCCCGCCCCCGAGGCCACCGGCGCGCGGCAGGCTTCGAGGTTGCCGGAAGCGGCGCTTTCGGCGTCCGCGCAGCGGCCAGAGGCTCAGGACGCCGTTTTCGGGCCGGCCACGCCCGAGAACAGGACCGAGGCTGCGACGCCGGAGCGCGGTGTCACCCGACCGGCCGTGAAGCAGGCCGTCGGGCTCGCCGATCCTCACTTCCCGCACGGCCCGCTCGCCGTCCTGGACGGCGACGGCCGCGCCTACGGCATCGACGGCATCGTCCTCGACTGCCCGGCCCGCACGGTCCCCGAACTGGTGGAGTGGACGCTGCGCGAATCCGGTCTGGGCGCGGGCAAACTGCACCGCTACGGGAAGGACTCCGATCCGCTGGTCGTGCTCACCGCGGCGGCCGCGGTGAGGCTCGGCCTGCCGGAACGCCTGGAGGGACACGAGCAGCGCCGCTCCCTGCGCCTGCCCGCAGACCATCCGGTCGTCAAGCAGGTCGCGAAGGCGAAGTGGCAGCTGACCCAGCGTGGCTTCGGCCCCTGGGCGCGGATCTACCGCAAGGTGCAGGGCCGCGAACGGCAGTGCGTACAGCTGGCGATCCTGTCCTGGGACGCCCTCGACGAACGCGCCTGGCCCGGCGTGACGGACATGGAGCCGCCCGACATCGCCCGCGTCCTCGGTGTGTACGCGGCCCGGGTCATCACCCCGCGCGGATCGACGGCCGTGTCGGGGCTGGAGCTGATGACGGCGCTGCGCCCGCCCACCCGCGCCGTGCAGGACGAGGCGACCGGAACCTGGATGTCCGGCCACCACCCCGGCAGCCTCGGTACGGAGCCGATGGACCCCGCCCCGCCGGAGGCCACCCAGGAGCACCCCGTCGTCGTCAACTCCGGCTGGAAGGGCGGCTTCCTGAACGAGGAGGCCTACCAGTGGGTCCGCGACGTCGACCTGCTCACCGCCGAGGAGTGCACGCTGCCGTACGCGGTCGGCCTCGACCTCAACACCGCCTTCCTCGCCGCCGCGGCCCGCCTGACCGTCGGCCTGTCCGCCCCCGACCACTTCCACACCCCCACCTTCAACCCGAAGATCCCCGGCAGCTGGCTCGTCGACCTGTCCCGCATCGACCTGGACCCCCGCCTGCCGTCGCCGTTCACACCGGACGGCTCCCGGCCAACGGGACCCGCCTGGTACCAGACCCACACCGTCGCCTACGCCCAGGAACTCGGCCACCACGTCACCCCGATCGAGGCCTACCTGCGCCGCGAGAAGGGCGCCTACCTCGACCCCTGGCACGACCGGCTGAAGAACGCCTACGTCGCGACGCTCGCCGACCTCGGCGTCACCAAGGACCTCACGGACGCCGAGTTCCTTGCCGCCATGGACGGCCACCAGCAGGCCGACCCGGCCCTCGCCGCCGTCCTGTCCGCGATCAAAGCCACCATCAAGGGCGGGGTCGGCAAGCTCCGCGAACGCCCCCAAGGACGCCACTACAAGGCGGGGGAGCGGTGGCCGGCCCTGGAACGGCCGACCTGGCGCCCCGACATCAGGGCCGCCGTGATCAGCAAGGCCCGCGTCAACATGCACCGCAAACTCGCCAACATGGTGCGGATGACCGGCCTTTACCCACTGGCGGTGCTCTCCGACTGCGTCGTCTACCCCAGCCCCGGCGACAGCCCCCTCGCCTTCCTGCCCTACGAGGCGTCCGGCAAGCCGCAGTTCGGCGGATTCCGCCTCGGCCCCACCCCGGGCCTGGCGAAACTGGAAGGCGTCCAGCCCATGGCCTGGGCGGTCGACCTGATGGAACAGGGCCTCAACCCGGCCCGCCACATCAAGGGCGGCGACGCCGTCCTGGACGAAGGCGAGTAGCACCATGGCCGGAGAGATCGACGACGCCATCGAACGCGCCGACCGCGAGGCGTTCACCCGCGAGCCGCCCAAGACACTCAAGGGCCAGATCGGCTACCTCATCCGTCAGCTCGGCAGCGCGAGAGCGGTCGCGCAGGAGATCGGCGTCACCGCCGACTCCGTCAACCGCTACCGCCGGGGCGCCCGCAAGCACGCCCGCGCCGACGTCGCCGCGAAGATCGACAGCCTGGTACGGCAGCGCTGGCAGCCCCGCGTGCGCAAACGCCGCCAACGTGAGGCCGCCACCACCGGCGGCATCACCATCGAGACCCGGGCCCGCTTCGGCTACACCGCGCCCGTGGGCTCCACCGACGACGGCCGCTTCCGCCGCCTCACCGTCCACCTCCCCCCGGCCTACGCCCAGCGCCTCTTCGACGCCCGGGAGGCCGGAGCCGGCGACCAGCAGCTGCGCGGCATCATCGCCGAGGGGTTCAAGGAGGTCTACTTCCAGGACGGCGGCGTCCGCGCCATGGGCCTGTCGGAGGTGGAGATCAACGACATCGACTATCTGGACCTCGACTACTGACCCGGGGCCCGCCCACGGCGCGTACCGACAGACGGCTGAGCCGGGACGGGGTCTCAGCTGCCGATCCCGGCCTCCCACTTGAGCCGGCGCAGTACGTCCTCGCCGAAGAGATGCCGACTCCGGTCGAGCAGTTCCCTCAGCTCCGCGTCGCCGCGCGGTTCGTCCGGCGACGGGTGCCAGCGCCGCACCGATTGCGCGGCGCGCGTACGCAGCTTCACATCCGGGTCCTCGACCAGCCCGACCGCCGCCCGCAGCGCCACGGTGCCACCGCGGGTGTCCAGCAGCCGGAACGCGCCGACGCGGACGTGCCGCGGCCGCCCGGAGCGGGTGCGCTCCAGGAGCAGGTCGGCGGGCAGATCCTCGGCCGAGGGCAGCAGGGCGGTGGCGGTCTCGCGGACGACACCGGCGGAAGGGTCGTCGAGCAGCGGCCACAACAGCTTCACGTCCGCGCAGTCCAACGCCCGCAGTCCCGCCACCGCTCGCGCCCGCACCCCGGCCGCCGGGTGCAGGAGCAGCGGCCGCAGCAGCTCGGCGTCCGAGCGGTTCCCGCACTCGGCCAGCCCGATGACCGCGCCGGGCGGCAACCCGAGATCGTCCGGTGCCGCGCACCGCTCCCGGTACCAGGCCGCCGGATCACCACCCTGCTGCCGTACGACATACCGGGCGCAGGCACGTACGAGTCCGGAACGGTCGCCGAGGAACGGCACCGCTTTCCGCGGCCGCCCCGCCCGTCTCAGCGCCGTGACGCCGGCCGAACGGGTGCGCGGGTTGTTCGCGGACAGCAGGGGAGGCAGCACACCGTCGTAGTCATCCTCGTCCCGCAGAGCCGCGAGCGCGGCCGTCGCACACAGGTCCTGCACCACGGTGTCCTGGTCATGTGCGGCCGCGCGGGCCAGCTCGGCGGGACGCAGTAGTCGGCCCTCGACGGCCAGCCGGTACGCGAACCGTCGGACGACGCGGTCGGGGGCCGTGAGGAGTACGGCGAGCCGGTCGCGAGGTGCCTGGCGCAGGATCTGCCCGAGTGCTTCGACGCCGAAGGCACCTCTGTCGCGGCGGCCGACGCGGAGGACGAGCGGCGCAAGGCCGAGGGCGGAGTCCACGGTGAGGGCCTCGCGCAGCAGTTGCCGGGCGTGTTCGCGCACCGGGCCGACCCAGTCGGTGCAGCGGATCACGACCAACGGCAGCAGACCGGGGTGTCGGACCGACTGACGCACCGCTTCCTGACGGATTCGCCCGTCGCGGTGGCAGAGGGCGAGTGCGAGCCGGGACTCGCCGAGCCGTGTCAGGTCGGCGGGCAACGGGGCGGAGTGCTCCCACTCCGGCAGGAACCGCTCGCGGTACCAGGACATCTCGCGCACTGCCGCGTCCAGCGCGAGCCAGTCACCGGGGTCGGTGACATCGAGCGTGCCGTGAAGCGGCGCGCCTTCCGCGAGCCGCGTCGCTGCCGCGGCCCCGTCCGCGATGTCCTCAAACATTCCCGCCCCCTCGGCACTCGATCGAGTGATCGTAAGGGGCAGGCTCTGCGCAGGGCGCGCGAAATACGGCCGGTGATCGCCGGGGCCGCTGCGTGGGCCCGCGCCTCACCGCGCCGACGGGATTGTCAGGGCGCCGGGAACACCAGGCTCACGTCGTGGTCGGCCGCTGCCTTGCGTAGTGCTGGGAGCAGTGTGCGGCGGAGGGTGTCGAGTTCCTCGGCGTGTGTGGTGCGGAAGCGGTTCAGGAGGTGTTTGCGGGCTGGTTCGCGGATCGCCTCGACCGGGCGCATGCACCCTGCGTACGCCTGTCCGAGGGCACGTTGCTCGCGGGGCAGGTCGGCGGGGTCGGTGGTCTGCATGCGGGTGTCGGCGAGGGCGAAGAAGCCGTTCTCGTCGGGGACCTCGATGCCGCGCTGGGCGAGGCAGTCGGGCAGGGCGCGCAGGGCCCGGACCGTCTCGGGGTCCCGGCGCAGGGAGACCAGTTCGCCGAACCACTTCTGCTGGAGCGGGCCGTAGAGGTCGCGGAGCGCGTCGGCCGCGGCCTCGCCCTCGGCCGCGCAGCGGCGTTGCACGGCGGGACCGGCGGGCCGGGTGGCCGTGGGGCTTGTCGCCGGGGCGGGTACCGGCGCGCTGGCGCTGGTGCCGTGCAGGGCGATGAAGTCGAGATCGGGGAGTTCGGAGAAGCGGATGAAGGCGGGCGGCGCCGCCTCGGGAAGCACCGCGCCCCGCTCGTTCGCGCAGGTGGTGGCCGTGGCTCGCGCGACCTGCCAGACGAAGACGTCCAGCCCCTGCGTCCAGCGGGTTTCCGCGCCGGTTGTCGGCAGCACCATACGGGCGGGGTCGTCGGGCAGGCTCCGGCTGAGCCCTGCCCGGGTGACGGCCGCCGCGGCACCGTCGCCCCGAGCACCGCCGGAAGCGTCCGACCCGGCCGAGCAGGCGGTCAGGAGTGCGGCCGCGATGACGGCGAGGGCGGGCAGGCGCGGGCTCGGGCGCCGTCGCGGCACCGGGCTGTCGATCGGCATGGTCCTCCCTCGTCTCCTGGCGGCCCTCCAGTTGCTGCACGACCAGGATGATGGCCAGCACGATCAGCGCGTCGGTCAGGCCGTTGGAGACCAGCGCGATGAGGACCGCGACGAAGC
>NZ_JBEPBM010000047.1:0-31340 GCF_040299205.1 Streptomyces sp. NPDC000983
TCGCAAACTGCGCTGCAGCACCACGAGGATCACCACCGTCGTCCGCGCCATCGTCACTCTCGAACTCACCAGCTGATCAAGATGGAAACGGCTCAGTGCACGCCGTTACGCGCCGCCCACTCGGAAAGCTTCACACCATCAAAATAGCAAGCAGATAAAAGCCGAGAATCACTGATAGAACGCTCAACAGTTGATAGCCCCTTACCGCGCTGATCACTGCGCCGCAGTGTGACCACCGATCAGGCGAGGGCCTTGGCGCCCTGGCCTCAAGCACTCGCCGAGAAGGAAGTCAGTCAGTTGAAGGCGTCGGTCATACAGTCCACCCGGCAGTCGGCGGCCTCATAGCGCTGGCGGAGTGCGGCAGCTGCTTCTTCGCGCTCCACGAAGTGGTGTCCGTAGTGCCGGCACGCCACCCTGGTCACGTCCTCGACCGTGACGATGGCCGGTTCGCCCCGCGAGGCCCGGCGGCGCGCTTCGGCGATCGCCATGTCCGCCGCACGCAGCAGGTTTCTGGAACGGTCTCGGATCGCGGCTGCCCGGGCCCGCTTCGCCGAGAGGGGGCGCAGGACACGTCCTCGCCACACGAAACCGGCGGCGACAAGTACGAGACCGAGCGCTATGAACAGGAGTCCGCCGGGATCGTGACGCATCAGTCCAGTCTTCACCACTCGGGCGGGGATCGTCATGCCCGCGCCAGCGTGACGCGGTCATTTTCGCTGCTGCCGGTCCGGACCGCTGCCGAGGAAGCCGATACAGCGCGCTGGCAGCGCCCTAAGGGTTCGCCGGTATCACCAGTGCGGGCAGGTCTTGGGGACGGCCAGGAGCGAAATGGATGCACCAACTCGCTGTCCGGGACGGGCAGGAGGGGCTCGCCAACGGAGTTGCCCACCTGTTCGGTCAAGCGGAATGCCCCCGCTGTGGCAGCGTCTTCAGCGTCGCGGAGGAGTACACGTCCGCGAACCGTCCGGTCATGCGATAAGCCGCGGCTGCGGGGCAAGCTACAGCCGGATCGCGGCGACAGCCATGGGTGACTCCGGCCCAGACCGTGTAGCCCTTCGGGTCGGCGGGCCGGGTGACCGTGGCGCTGTCGGCCGCGTTCCGCTGCTCGGGCAGAGCGCCCCCGGCGTGGCAGCGAACTTCGCCAACGCAGCCGAGTCGACACACTCGATGTGGTGCGCCTCCCGGTCGGTGAACAGTCCTGCTCGGTCTCCCGGGTTCGAGGACCTCATCGGGGACCTTCTTCACTTCCGCTTCCGCCAGGGCATCATCCTGCACCGACGATGCGCCGTCGACGGACCGGCAACGCTTACGGAGCACCGGTTGCACCCACGGCTTATGCCACCCGAACGCAGGTGGCGGATGCTCAGGTAGGTCAGTGCAGCCTGGTCCAGAGGATCACACGTCTTCGGGCGGCTTCCCGGGGCAAAAAGGCCTGCCGGTTTGTCGGCTGTGGCGTCGTTGCCGCTGGTGGCAAGAGCAGGGGAAATCGGCTGTTCGGATGCGGTGGCCGATGCCGCAGCTCCTGCGAAGGAAAGCCTCAACTGCGTCGCCCGGTGGCTCAGTTCCTCCCGTCGCCACGTCGTGGTTGAAGTCCCGACAATGAGAGGAAAAGTGACATGACACTGCGAATGATGGCCACCGTCCTGCTGTCGGACGGCCGACCGCAGATTTGGGCCGTGAACGACGCGGGGGAACTGGTCAGCAGTTGGAAGAGGCATCCGGCTGACGACCCCGACACGGGGTGGGCCGGGTGGACTCCGTTCCCGGGTCCGTCGGGAGTTGTGCAGAGCGTGGCCACCGTAAAACTGCCGGATGGGCGGCCGCAGCTCATCGTGGCGACAAATGAGGGCGAATTCACCAAAATCAAGGCGAATACGCACCCCGACGCCGCGTGGACCGAGTGGGGCGGGTTCTAGGTCTGCAGCAATTCAAGCGGGTTGCCGGTCGGATGGCAGCAATTGGGGAAGTTGCGGGTGAGGGCCGGCCGGTAAGCCGCTCAACGGCGGGACCCAGAGCGCGCGAACTGTCGCTTTCAGCCGCTGGCCGCACTCCCCCGCATCCCGCTCGGTCCAGTCCGATACCGCCCTGAGTGCCGCATGGGAGGGTGTGGCGGGCGGTATCGGACTGCGTGCGGCGGATGCACTCGCCGGCTTCCTGCTCAGTCGGTCATCCCGTCGGCGAGGGCGACGGCCCGGGACGCGTTCACCCGGCCGAAGCCGTAGTCGTCGCTGTGGCCGGCCGCGTTGTAGGCGGCTTGCGGTCCTCCGACCTTGTCGGCCGACTCGTGCATCACCGCGCGGAGTTGGTCTCGGTTGAGGCGGGGGTTGACCGAAAGTGCCAGTGCGGCGCACCCGGCAGCGCAGGGGGCGGCGAAACTGGTGCCGGTGCTGGTTCCGTACCCGCCGCCGGACCTGGTGCTGGAGACATTGACGCCGGGGGCGATCAGTTCGACCTCTGAGCCTCGTGCCGCGTTGTCCTCCCGGTCGCGGTTGTTCGACCGCACGACGGCGATCACGTCCGGATGGGATGCCACTTCGTCCTTGGTGACGTCGGCGTTCTTGCCGTTGCTCGCGGCCCAGAAGACGGCCAGTCCCCTGCCTTGGCGACCGTTGGTGGCAGCGAACTCGAGAGCGAGGTCCAGGGTGCTGGTGAGGTCCCAGTCCGCGCCGTTCGGGCCCAGGCTGCTGACCAGGATGTCCGCCCCGTCGTCGGGGACGGCCCCGGGAACCTCCGTGGAGGGGACTGCCGCGTACGCCACTGCGCGGGCGAGCGATGTCTGCGTGCCGACCTGGTCCTTGAGGCACGCCAGGAGCATCAGGCTGCATTCGGGGGCTGCGCCGGTACCGCCGGCGGCGTTGTTGAGCCGGGCCCCTGCCATGCCGGCGCAGAAGGTGCCGTGATCGCTGTCGGGCATCCCCGAGGTGCCCTGGACGAAGACGGTGCCTGCCGTGTCGTCGAAGAACCCGGACAGGGGATCCACGCCGGCGGCAAGGTCCGGATGGGTTGCGTCGAAGCCGTTGTCTATGACGGCGACGCGCATCCCGGTCCCGAAGGTGCGGTCCCAGGCCGATTCGATATGGACGTCGGCGTCCGGGGTTCCGCCGCCTGTGCCGGCGTTCCTCCACTGCCACTGCTGGGCGTACCGGGCGCCCGTGGGCCTGAACCGGCCGGGGACGTGTTCGATGAGCGACGGTTCGGCGAAGACGAACTGGTCGTTGCCGTGAAGGTCGACGGAGGCTGCGAGAGCGTCGCGGGACGACGTGGTGCGCACTTCGTAGAGGTTGTCCGCGAAGCGGAGTCTGTTGACGACGCTCAGACCCACCGTTTCGAGCACTCGTTCGACTTCTTCGTGCGAGAGTGTCGGCCGGAGCTGGACTGTCAGCGCGTCGGTGGCGATGCCGATCCTGCCGTTGGGACGCCGGATGACGTTCCCGGTCGCCTCGGTTCCGGGAATCTCCTCCCCCGTGGTGATCGCCTCTCTGGTCTGCGGGGTCGGTCTGACGAATACCCAGTTCGCCTGGGCGAAGGCCTCGCGCGTCTCGTCGTCGACGCCTGCCTCGCGTATCTGCTCGCGAGTGCCGCTTCCCAGTGCCGCTGCCGCGTTGGCGGATTCCGAGCCGAGGGTGTCGAAATCCCAGCTGAACTTGACCGCGATGATGGCGTCAAGCTCTTCGGCCTCGACGAGGTTGCCATGTTGATAGTACTGACGTGACATGACGCCTCCTTGATGTCGGGTTGGGCCCGTGGTGGGTGACGTCAGGACCCCCGGGCCCGCGTGGGAAGAGCGATGCTCCTTCGCGGGAGTGGAGGCCTGCTTGCGCCCCGTGCCGAACCACGGGCGCAGGGACCGGTACACCTTTCCTGGCTGCCGGTCCCTGCCTTGAATTCTCCAGCGCTCACGCGGGATGTGTGATGTCGGGCTGCGTTCCCGTTTCGGGCTTTCCGGTAATGCGGGAAAGCTGGACAGAATTCCGGAGGACTTTCCCCCTTCTCGTCGGCTCTGTCGGTTCCCGGAGGGAAAGTCCATGGACGGACAGTCCGGAGTTCTCGGGATACTCCACCGTGCGACACCGAACGCGGAGACGCCGGCTGCCTACCAGCTGATTCCGACTCCGATTCCGAAGGCGCTGACGCCGATGGAGACCCTCTGCTGCTCGTCGGGCGGGGTGACGGAATCGGCGATCAGAGCGGAACGGACGGGGACGCCGGAACTGCTCCGCCACTGCAGTTCCAGGTCGAGGCCGTTGGCCAGCCTCCAGAACCGTTCGAAGAGGTCTTCCGCGCGGACGTCTTCCCTTGAGACTCCCTGGGCGTCCGCCGCGCTCCTGACGTGCTCGACGAAGTCGTCCGGGTCCTTGAGCTTGCTGAGCGATTCCAGGATGGAGTCCGACATCGCCTTGCTCATGAGCTGGACGACCTTCTGATACGCCTCGTAGTCGGCGTCCGCGTCCGTTTCGGCTGCCCGCGCCGGTGCTGCGTGTGTGGTGGTCATCGGGTTTCCTTTCCGGGTCGAGCTCCCAGCTGTTCGCTGTTCTCCTCCGACGGTGTTGCGGGGGTCGTATTCGATTCCGACCCCGCAATATCAGGCCGTGGATCCGCGCAACTGATTCGTGGGAGGGAGCTCCTGAGGCTTGCACTCCAGAGCATCCCCCACCCCTGTTCGGGCGATATGGAGGGTGCGTGCGCATTAGCGTTGTCCCCGCGTTTCCTGGGCATCAACGGCACGTCGTCGTCGCAGGGAGCGGCCTCGGATGCAGGCGTCGAAGAAAAGGGCGAGCGGCTCACCGCCACGGCTCCACCTGCGGCAATTAGCGCAGCAACCGGATGCGCTTGGCACATGCCGAGGGCACAGTGGTGGACGTGCTTGGAAACGAAGCTTCTGCCGAGGTCACCCTCGAACTGCTGGGTGCCTTCGAGCTCACCTGCTGCGGCAGCAGCGTGCGGGCATCTCTCGGAGCTCAGCGACTGCTGGCGTTCCTGGGCCTGAGGCCCGATGGCGTTCACCGCAGCGCGGCAGCCGAACAGTTGTGGCCGGACTACCCGTGCCACCGGGCCGCGGCCAACCTGCGCTCGGCACTGTGCCAGGGGCGGCGTGCCTGCTGTGTCACCCTGATCGACTGCATCGGCCAGCGCCTGCGGGTAGCGCCGGTGGTGCGAGTCGATGTGCTGGGAAGGTGCGACGCGGCTCGGCAGATCATCGACGGGCCGGGGCTGCCGCCCTCCGAGGGCGAGGACCTCATAGCGGAGTTCACCCGGGAGCTCTTGCCGGGCTGGCCTGACGAGTGGCTGACGTCGGACCGCGAACGCTGGAACCAGATGCGCCTGTACGCGCTGGAGAGTCTGGCCCAGCAGCTGCTGACCGCCCGTCAGTACCTGCCCGCCCTCCAGGCGGCGCTGGCAGCCACGGCGATCGATCCGATCCGGGAAACCGCCCACCGCACCGTCATCGAGGTTCATCTCGCCGAAGGCAACGTCGCCAGCGCGGTGCGGTGTTATCAGCACTACGAGGCCTATCTGCAGCAGGAACTCAGGGTCAGCCCGTCGCCCCAGATGACCGATCTGCTGCAGGGGCTGCCCTACGTCCAAGGGGACCGGCACAGAAGGCAGCTCAGCGCGCCGCAGCAAGCCGCGGCACCGGCGTCCGACCGGCTGCGGGGACAGGCCGGCGACTCACCCGCCCCGAGACGCGGCCGCAACGCCTGGTGAAGACCTGTGCCGCCGGAGCCGGGTCTGCTTGCTCCGCGCGCTCAGTGCTGCCCGGCCCCCGGGGTCCCCGGTTGACTGTCCCGGTCCGGGGCAGCACCTCTCGGAGGCGTCTGGGCCCGTGAAAGCCGGCCGCAGGCACCACGCCTGGCCCTGCGGCCAGGCGGCTCCGTCCCGCCCGCTGCGCGTCAGTCAATCCGCAGGTACGTGGCACCGTTTGGAGTGCCGACGGATCCCGACGGTTCACCGCCGCGTGACCACCCGGCGCTCCTCGTCCTCAGTGAGACGTCGGCCGGAGGAATTCGTCGACAGCCTGGGCGACTTCCGGGTGGGCGAGGTACTCCTCGATGCTGTGCGACCGGTCGCTGGCGTTGACCACGGCGTGTTCCTCCGTCAGCTTGCCCCAGCGACGCTCCAGCGGACAGCCGATGGCCACCGCGTCGGTCGGGCACCAGGCGTTGACCCAGTTCTTGACCGCGTCGGGACGGCGCGTGCCCGGCGGGATCAGCCGGCTGTACACCGCGTCCATCCCCAGCGGGCTGCCTGCGGTGAGGAGAAGGGTGACCTTCGTTGGCGAGGGGAGGCGGTTGGCGACGAGGTCCATGCCGACCACCGTGCCGAGGCTGTGGGTGACCAGGACCAGCTCGCCTTCGGGTGGAAGCGTCTGGGCCACGCAGTCCAGGACCGCGTTGCGGATGCCGTCGTCGCGGAGGTAGGCGTCCACGTCACGGAAGAGGGTCGCGATGGTCAGGGCGTCCACGCCGGTCCTGGCCGACAGCCAGCTCAGGGCGCCCTGGAGGGATCCGACGAGCGTGCTGCCGAGGTTCTCACTCGCCGGCCGGCCGTTGTGCGGCATGCCGTCGAGGGCTGCCGCTTCCAGGACGAGCCGCTCGTACGTACCGTCCACGGACTCAACGGCGTACGTCTCAGCGGCGGCAACGGCCGGCACGTCGGCACCGTATGCCGGAATGGCTTCCTGTTGCCCGATGACTTCGGCGATGCGGTCGCCGTAGAAGGGGAACCAGACGTTCTCGGGCGCGACCGTGGCGAGGCCCGCGCGGGTGAGGCCGTGGTTCAGTCCCCCGGTCCAGCGGCGGCGGAGGTCTGCGGGGTCCTTCCCGTGCTGGCTGCGGCCGTGCAGGAAGATCAGGTGCCGGCGGCCGCCGAATGCGTTCGCCGGGGCCTTCAGGCCGCTGCGGGGCGCGGTGGCAGCGCGTGTGGCTGTGGAGCGTGAGGGGCCCACGCCTGCGGCGGCTTCCTGCACCGGGTCGGCTGGCGCGGCCGGTGTCCGCACCAGGCCGGCCTCGGACGCGCGCTGGAGGCCGGACTGGGGGCCCATCTCGGCCAGCAGCGCACGCTGCTCGGGGTCCAGCGGCAGCGCGGCGAGATGCTTGAGGATCGAACTGGTGCGGGCGCCCTCGTTGGAGACGTAGGCGACGGTGTCGTCACCGTCGATGCCCTTGCGCCAGGGCTGACCGTCCTTGCGCAGGACCCTGCCGCTGCTGTCCGTGTCCGGCACGCCCTGGTGGTGCAGTGCCACCACCTCCCACTGGTCGTTGTAGACAGGAGAGCCGGAGTTCCCGGGCTCGGTGTCGGTCCGGTAGTGCAGGAAGTTCTCCAGTCTCTGGACGACGGCGTTGTCCCGGACAGCGATCTCCTTGAGGCGGCCCATCGGGTGGCCGATGATGTTCACCGGGTCGTTCACGACGATCTTGCCCTGCTCGATGATGAGCCGGTTCCATCCGAGGGCCTCGCCCGCGAGGCGGCCGTCGGCGGCGGGCTCGACCGCGACCAGCGCGTAGTCGAGGTGCTCGTCCGCCGCGAAGAAGGTGCCGGGATCGAGCTCGTACCGGATGGTGGTCTCGCGCGCGTTGTCGATGGTGACCTGGGCGTTGAACTCCAGGAAGCACCGTTGCGCCGTCCGCACGTCGGGAAGCACGTGATGGTTGGTGAGCAGCAGTCGCGGCGAGACCAGGAATCCGGTGGCGTGCGGCTGTTCCAGACCGTCACGCAGAATTCCGATGCGGGCTACGCTGGCGCCCGCGCGGACGCCTCTGGGCAGGAAGCTCCACGGCTGAAGGTCCATGGTGAGCCCCACGATCCGCTCCAGGGTCTGCGGTCCCTCGAGCGCCTGTGCGTAGATACTCTCCACAGCCGCTGCGGGCGGGACGCCCCCTTGGTCGAGAAGCCGCCTGGCCCGGTTGGCGATCGCCTGCGGGGTGTCGGGATACTTCACCCCCGCCGCCAGCCGGTCCTCTATCACCTCCCGCTCCGCAGCCGCCTCGCGATACCTCTTCGCCGCCGCCGTTGCCTGCTGTTCCTGCAGATCTCGGGTTTCGTCCGTCGCTGACATATCGGTCACCGTCCTGTAGGGCGGGGTGCGGACTTCCCTCACAATGTGAGTCGCCCGGGGCGGCATGACCACAGAGGCGGACCGCCTCTGTGCAGGCTCAAGGACGTCGTCCTGACGGCTGCCGCCTCTGCCCAGGTCCCGGGGCGGAAGATCGCGCCCCTGCGCACCGCGTTCTCCTCCACATCGAACCCCGCGCCCATGACCCAGGCGTTGCCCAGCCGCGGCAACAAGCGTTCGTCAAACGTCGGCCACCCGCCCACGGCACGTCATTGACGCAGGTGAGGAGCATCGAACCCGAACACAAATCAGTGTCGGGTCACACCAGCGCCTGGCGTGACCCGACACCGCGGGATCAGATCCGCATCCCGAGATGAGACTTCGACCGAGGACGCCCCTCTAGAAGGTGACGTTCCAGGAGTCGATCCTGCCGGTGTCGCCGCCGGCGTTGTCGTTGACCCGGAGCTTCCAGGTGCCGTTCGCGACCTCGGCGGAGGCGTTGACGGTGTAGACCTGGCTGATGTTGTCGGTGCTGCCGCCCGAGCGGTTGTGGACCGTGTAGACGGTGCCGTCCGGTGCGATCAGGTCGACCTTCAGGTCGCCGATGTAGGTGTGCACGATGTTCACGCCGACCTTGAGGGTGGCCGGGGCGTTGCCGGTCACGCCGCTGACGGTGATCGGGCTCTCCACGGTCGTGTTGTCACCGATGGCGAAGTCCGCCGTGTTCTCGAAGTACTTGCCGGGCGGCGGGGTGCTGCCGACGGCCTTGAGGGCGTCGACCTGCCCCTCGCCGAAGAAGCCGTTCTTGGTCGTGGTGCCCTTGCAGCGGCTGTCCGACGGGCAGGCGACGTCGTTGGCCTGGGTGGCGAGCTTGTCGCGCAACTGCGCGGGGGTGATGCCGGGGTTGGTGCTGGCCAGCAGCGCCGCCACGCCGGCGACGTGCGGCGAGGCCATCGAAGTGCCGCTCATGGAGCCGTACTTGCCGCCGGGGAGCGTGCTGTAGATGCCGGTGCCGTCTCCGCCGGGAGCCGTGACGTCGATGACGTTCAGGCCGTAGTTGGAGTACGAGGCCTTCGCGGTGGTGCCCATCGCCGAGACCGTGACGACGCCCGGCAGTTCGGTCGGGATGTCCAGGCAGGCGTTGGTGATGGTGCGGGTGACCGGCGTGGAGTCGTTCGGGCTCTCGGTGTCGGTCGTCTTGTTGGCCAGGTCGATGTTGGAGTTGCCGGCCGCCGCGACCTGGAGCGAGCCCTTGCCCTCGGCGTACTCCTGGGCGCGCTTGACGCCCTCGATGATCGCGGCCTGGTCGGCGTTGTCCGGGCAGTTGAACTGCCACGGGTCGGTGTAGTAGCTGTTGTTGGTGACCTTGAAGCCGTGGTCGCCGGCCCACATGAAGCCGCAGATGGTGTTCTCGGCGAAGAAGAGCGAGCTGCCGGGCTCGGCGATGCGCACCGAGGAGATCTTCACGCCCGGGGCCACGCCGATGACGCCCTTGCCGTTCTTGGCGGCCGCGACCGTGCCGGCGACGTGCGTGCCGTGGGTGCCGATGTCACGCCAGGCGCCCGTACGGGTGTCCGGCTTGCCGTACGCGCAGGACGCGGAGTCGGCGGCGTTGAAGTTCGGCGCCAGGTCCTGGTGCTGGTCGTCCACACCGGTGTCCAGGATGCCGACCTTGACGGAGGCGGAGCCGGTGGTGACGGCCCATGCCTGGTCGGCCTTGATCTGCGTCATGTCGGCGCGGACCGGCTCGCCCGAAGGGGTCGTGGACTGCGCCGGGTTGGCGGGCAGCGCCGGGTTGTAGGCGTCCGCCGGCACGTCGGAGGTGCGGGTGGCGCCGACCTGCTGGACCCCGCTCACACCGCGCATCGTGGCGGCGAAGGAGGCGGACGTGGAGTGGGCGGTGATGACACCGATCGCGTCGTAGTACTGGAAGACCGTGCCGCCGTTGGCGGTCACCGCGTTCCGGACCGCCGTGGTGTCCCCCGGGGCGGTGATCACGAGGTAGGCGCGGGTGCCGGCGGCCCAGGCCGCGCTCGCGGAAGCGGTGGCCGCGGCCCGGGGCGCCGCCGCGGGGGCAGGGGCGTCCGAGCCGGAGCGGGAGACGGGAGCCGTGTCGGCGAGCGCGACGGGGGCTCCGAGGGCGAGCGTCGCGCCGAGCGTGGCGGCCAGCGCGAGGGTACGGCGAGGGCGGCTGGATCTGTGGGGTATCAATGCGTCCTCCGAAGACCCGGTGGTCAGGCCGGGTCGTACGAATCAAGTGATGGACGCAAGATGTCATGCACGCGGTCAGTTGCGGAAGTGCCTTTTACTACAAAGGAGTTCGTTTATCGGTGGCCGAATGCCGACTATAGGTGCATGCGAGGCGATTACGACGGCCGACCGAGGAGGGTGGTGTGGCCGTCCCGTCCATGGGCGGTGCACGGAGACCGCGGGGTCGGCGCGGCTCCCACGAACATGCCGGAACCGGGCTGCATTACCCTACGGCCGGAAAGGTCACACACCACGTCGGGGGGGGCGTGCATGTCCGTGCGGGGCGAGGCGCTCCTGGCCGAACTCGGCTCCCTCCCGGTCGACGTCCGCGCGGACTACATCCGCGTCCTGGAAACGGCGGTACGGGTCGCCCCAAGGGTGTGGACCCGCCGCAGAGGCGTGCGGGCGCAGTGGATCACGCTGCATCACGGCGATGACGACGTCGTGGTGCAGGCGGACTCCGGCGAGTTGAGCCAGCACGTCGACTGGGACGGTCCGCGCTCGCTCCGCTCCTTCTCCGGTGCCCTGCGGGAAAAGCTGGGAACGAACCGGTGCGCCGCTCTGCTCTACGGCAACGCGATCGACTCGCGCAGCTGGGGCTGGCTCCTTCCGCTCCTCCTGTGCAGGCAGCTGCCCAGGCTCGACTCAGCGGTGATGATCGACATCGAACACCACACGGGAGCCCGATCCACGTTCTGCTTGCCGATCAGGTACCGACGCCTGCTCGTCCGACGCCTGGGGTTCGAGGACGACCTGCGGACACTCCTTCAGCGCGCCAGGAGCACATGACTTGTCGGGACGCGCCGGTTGGCCTCGGCCTCCGCGGCCCGCACGACTGAAGGTGCTGGGAGCCGGCGGCGGCGCGGTCGTGGCAGTGCGTCGGATCGAGGGTGTGGCTCTTACGATCGGGCCATGCGTGATGAAGCGGTTACGGAGGGTTCTTCCTGGGGGCGTCGGCCCCGGGTGTCGTCCCCGCTCAGGGAGCATCTGCGTGACAGTTTCTGGTTCGCCCCGGTGGCCGCCATGGCGGCGGTGTTCGTCGTCTGGGCGGTCGCGCAGGAGTGCGACGCGCTGATCGTCGAGGCGCTCCAGGAGGACGGGGCCTACGAGGAGCTCGAGGACCTGGCGCGCTTCGCCGACGATGCCAAGAGCGTGGTCGGGGCCGTCAGCTCGGCGATGATGACCTTCATCGGCGTGGTCTTCAGCATTTCCCTGGTCGCGGTGCAGATGGCCAGCGGTCAGTTCACGCCACGCGTGGTGCGGCTCTTCGTCCGCAGCCGGATCACCAAGGCGACCTTCGCTGTCTTCCTCGCCACGTTCGTACTGACCCTCCTCGTCCTGACCTCGTACGACAGCACCCCCGACCCAGCCGCCCTGGTCTCGGTCCCCCTGGTGCAGTCGGTCCTCACCCTGGTCATGGTCGCGCTGAGCCTGCTGCTGTTCGTCCTCTACGTGAACACCACCCTCCGGCTCATGCGGATCAGCCACGTCATCGCGCGGATCGCCGCCGAGTCCCTGCGGGCCGCCGCCTGGGTGCCCGGACCGCACAGCGGCGCGGCCCCGTGCGACCTCGGCCCGGTCACGGCCCGGTTGCTCCACGAGGGGCGGGCGGGCGTCCTGCGGGACGTGCACGTCGCCCGGCTCGTCCGGGTCGCCCGGCGGCACGGGGTGGTGCTGCGCCTGATCCCCCGGGTCGGCGACTTCGTGGTCCCGGGCACGCCGGTCCTCGCAGTCCACGGCGGGCCGCCGCCCCCGCGGGCGGCGCTGCGGCGCACTCTGTCGGTGGGCGTGGAGCGCACCTACCACCAGGACCTCGGGTTCGGGCTGCGCCAGCTCTCCGACATCGCGCTGCGCGCCCTCTCCCAGGCGATCAACGACCCCACCACCGCGGTCCAGGCCCTGGACCGTATCGTCCAGCTCCTGGCAGCCCTGAGCCGCCGGCCCCTCGACGCCGCCCTTCACCTCGACCGGGCCAAAACCGTGCGCCTCGTCCAGCCCGTGCCGAGCTGGACCGCGCTGGTCGACCTCGGCTTCGCCGAGGTCCGCGGATGCGCCGCCAGAACCCCGCAGGTCACCCGCCGCATGCTCGCCGGCCTCGACGACCTGCTGCTCCTGGTCCCGCCGGACCGCCGCTCCCCGCTCCTGCGCCACCGCGAACTCCTCCGCCAGAGCATCACCAGGCAGACGGCGAACCCGGCCGACCGCGGTTTCGCGTTGCGGCCGGACCGGCAGGGCATCGGCTGAGCCGCGGCGGGAGCGCCCTGCCTGCGGAGTCGAACAGTGCCGGCCCGCAGGGCGTTCACCCAGCGGACCGCTTGGCGCTCCTGCTCCGGCTGGTGGCCGTGGTGCTCCGACCGGGCTTGGCGGGGCCGGTCTTGCGCTCCGTCGCCTTCTCGGCGCCCGCCTCCGTCCGCGAAGGCGCTTTCCGAGTCCGTGCGGTCGGCCACTTGAACTCGATCTCCAGCTCGATCTCCCCGTCGCCGATCTCGACCTCTATCTCGCTGCGCAGGTCGTCGGGTATGCGCAGGCTCAACGTCCCGGGGCTGAGTTCCAGCCGGGCTTCCCCGCCTTCTCGCAGCGCGTCCGCGAGTGCCGTGAGCTGGTCGGCCGCCTCGAGTCGTGACAGCGAGCGCTTCTGCTCGAACTTGAGATCCTTCATGGGTGTCTCCAATGCTGCAGAAAGAGTGGATAGCGCCCATTGTGGCGTCATGTGCGGGATGGGACATCCCCATGGCGGGGCGAGGAGCCGCAGCGCGCGCGACGGAGACCTCATCGGCCGCTCCAGGAGCAGGTAGGCGTGCTCCCCGATCCTCACAAGGGACCGCAGGCGGAGGACTCGCGAGCGGGCTCTTGCCGGGTGCGGGGACGGCGGGCCGTCGGGTTGCTCCCGTGTCGCCCCGCGCGAGCGGGCCGCCCCAGGACGACACCGAGCAGGACGAGAGCCAGCCCACACAGCTGCTGGGCCGCCAGCACCTCTCCGGCCACCGCCACGCCGAGCAGGGCACCCGTGACGGGGTTGAGCAGTCCGACCAGGCCCACGGTCCCCGCGGGCAGGTGCCGCAGCCCGGCGAACCAGGCGGCGAAGGCCACCGCGGTCGCGATGAGGGTGACATAACCGACAGCGAGGAGCGCCGGTGCGGACAGCGCGGGCGGAGGGCCCTCCACGGCGGCGGCGACCGGCACAAGGAACAGCCCTCCGGCGGTGAGCTGCCAGGCGGTCGAGGCGAGCACGTCGGTATCGGCACTGTTCCACCGCTTGGTCAGGATGTGGCCGAACGACGACACGAGCATCGCCGCAACCGAGGCGAGAACTCCGGGCACGCTCACTCCGCCCGTTCCCGTGAGCAGCATGAGGCAGACTCCGCCGAGCCCGATCGCCGCGCCCGCCAGGTGCGCGGTGCCGGGCCGCTCGGAGGGAGAGACGAGTACCCAGGCATTGACATCCTCCCCGTCCTAAAGGACGGGGAATCCCGCCTGGCTGCCGGTGGTGTCCGGCTGGGCCTTCGGGTGGGTTCCCCGTTCAACGGGCCGTGCCCGGTGTGGGGTTTCCACTCCGGGACTGACCGGCCCTCCAGGGGCGTTTAGCCTCTCCGCCTGCCCGGCGGCGAGGATCACACGCGACGCATTGAGGTCACGATCATGCTCAGCACCGCAGCCCTGGCACCGCCAGACGCGTACGTGCAGCGGCTTCCGCCCGTCCACCATCCAGCAGACCGAGCACGTCTGCGAGGACGGCAGCCAGCGGGAGACAATACCGAGGTGCCGGCCGTAGCGGGCCGCCTTCTCCTCAAGCACCCGGCGGAACATGCCCCACGCGGCGTCGTGCACGGACTTGGCCAGGCGGGTGCGGGCCAGGCCGGAGACCGCCAGGTCCTCGAGGTAGACCGCTTGGTTGTCGCGGATCAGCCTCCAAGCCTGCTGGTGGCACCAGTCCCTGCGCGCATCAGCCACCCGAGCGTGCGCACGGGCGACCTTCAGCCGGGCCTTCGCCCGGTTCTTCGACCCCTTCGCCTTCCGGCTCAGCATCTGCTGCGCTTTCCTGAGGCGGCGCTCAGCGCGCCGCAGGAAGCGGGGATTGTCGATCACCTGCCCATCCGACAGCACGGCGTAGTGCGTCAGGCCCAGGTCGATGCCCACCTCGCCGTCCACGGCCGGCAGTGGTTCGGGTTCGACGGCCACCACGAAACTCGCGAAGTACCGGCCCGCAGCATCCCTGACCACGGTCACCGACGACGGGATCGAGGGCAGCTTGCGGGACCAGCGGACCCGCACGTCCCCGATCTTCGCCAAGTACAGGCGGCCGCTGTGGCGCAGCCGGAACCCGTTTTTGGAGAAGCGGACGGCCTGCCGGCTGTCCTTCCTCGATTTGAACGCCGGGAGTCCGATGCGCCGTCCTCGCCGTTTGCCCGACAGCGAGGAGAAGAAGTTCGCGTAGGCGGCATCGAGATCGCGAAGGGCGGACTGCAGGGCGTCGACCGACACCTCGGTCAGCCAGGCCCGCTCGGGCGTCCGCTTCGCGTCGGTGATCACCTGCTTCGCCAGAGCACCCGTCGCGATCCGCGACCCGTCCGCCTCGTAGGCGGCCTTCCTTGCTGCCAGCGCATCGTTGTAGACCACCCGGGCGCAGCCGAACGTACGGGCCAGCGCGATGCGCTGACCCGGCGTCGGCTCGATCCGGAAGGAGTACCGCAGATGCATAGGAGCAACCTAGCGGCCGCCACTGACAACGCTGTTCCGCCCGGCGGGCGCAACAGCCCTCCCTGCCCTGCTCCGCAGGAGCTTCGCTTCCTCCCCGGCCCGAAGGCCGGGGTATCCACGAAGGAGACCCGATGAGCATCATCGCCAGCGGGGACACCGCCATGACGGTCGAGGCGATGCTCGTCGGCAGCAGCTGGGACGCAGCGTAGATGAGCACGAAGAACGTGCTCACGTTGAGCAGACCGAGCACCGCGGACCGCCACCACCACGCACCGCGCGGCCGCTGCCTGCACAGCCCCAGCAGGACGAGACCGGCGGGCAGCGCCCGTACGGCGGCGCCGTAGAGGGGGGTGTCGGGCGGCAGGAACTGATGGGTGACGTAGTAATTGGCGCCCCAGGCGACCGGAGCGACAGCCGTCAGGGCCACCCACCGCATATTGGCTTCCACGGAAGACACTATAGCTTCCATGGAAGCTATAGTGGTGTCCATGACCGCCCAGCACCCGTTGGACCGCGTGGCCCGCATCCAGGCCGACTGGCACCGCGAACGGCCCGACCTCGACGTATCCCCACAGGGCGTGATCGGCCGTCTGCACCGCCTGGCCGACCGTCTCTCCGAGGAACTCCGCCTCGTCTACGAGCGCTACGGACTCAGCGAGGGAGAGTTCGACGTCCTGTGCGCACTGCGCCGCACAGGCGAGCCCTACGAGCGTGCGCCGGGCGAACTCGCCGCGCACACCATGGTCACCACCGGCGCGATGACAAAACGGATCGACCGCCTGGAGCGGGCCGGACTCGTCACCCGCCGCCGCGCCGACGACGACCAGCGCGGCCGGATCGTGGCCCTCACCCAGCCCGGCCGCGAACTGATCGACCAGGCGTTCACCGACCACATCCACAACGAACATCGCCTGGTGAGCATGCTGACTCCCGCCGAGGCCACGGCACTTCAAGGGCTGCTCACCACCTGGATCTCACGCACGGAAGATCCTCGTCCGCCTGACGGCAAGTGACCCGACCCGGCTCCGCCCGCGGTAAGGGGCCGGTGTCAACCGAAACCGGTTCGCCGCTCCACCGTCCGTCTGAAACGCTGGCCTTCTCCGGCGATCGACGCGACCAAGGGGCGGCGCCGGAAGCGGATCCCGGGCGCGGTCGGCCCGCATGAAGCCCTCAAGGAGTGACCGACGGTGCGGGACGAGGCGTGGGACGAGTGGCTGCTGCGGTCGCCGACGGGAACCGAGCTCGTCGTCTGGTGGCAGCAGGCGCGGGAGCACATACGCCGGGTCGGCCGGGACGCCTACGGGGAGCGTCTGGCCGCCCTGCTGTCCGCCGCGTCCGCACGCGACTGCGCGGCGGCGGGGTTCGGGTGCACACGGCGTACCGACCGTGTCTGCCGTGAGGCGTCGGTCTGCCGTCTGGATCCTGCCGTGCCGTCGGCCCCGGAGGGGGTCGTGCGCGGTGAGCGTGAAGGGCCGGTCCCGGGTGCCTGCGGCGGATTCCACGGCTTCTGGGCCGACTTCGAGGTTCATGTGCGGTTCAGCGGCGGCGAGGACCGGCATCGCGCGGTGTTCTGGCGCGGTACGACGGCTTCAGCCGTACGGCTGTGGGTGGACGGATTCGAGGTCGGCGCCGGGGCCGGCTTGGACTCCTTCGGGCACTGGCTCGGCGGCAGGTTCCTGGTGGTGCAGGCGGAGGGTCCGGACAGTCATCCCGGGCAGTCGTACGGGCCGGGCGTTCTGGTCACCACCATCGTCTCCGTACTGATCCATGATGCCGCCCACGGCTCCACCTGGACGCTTACCCCTACACCCCGCGAGACATGGACCGACCCACAGGTGGTCCTGGCCAGTCAGACCCTGCGGGTGTACGCGACCACCGAGGCCCGGGCCGCCGATCTGCCCGACCGAGTCCTGCCGGTCCGGCCCGCCCCGAAGTGACGGCGGCGTCTCCCGTATCGTCCGCACCCGAGCGCGGTCCCCATCCATCGGCGAAAGCACGGCACTGATGTCATGACAGATGAACTGCGGCCGGGCCAGGCCGAGATGAACAGACTGAGCACGGTCCTGCGCATCACCGGCGAATCGGCGTCCGTGGTCTCGATGCAGGCCGGCTACCAGCGCCAGGCGATCCGGCGCGGCTCGGATCCGGCGGCCGACGGCGATCCCCGGCTGCAGGTCGACTTCAGCACCAAGCCGACCCTGCTGTACATCGACCGGTCGCAGACGCAGCAGGTGGGCGTGCGTCAGGGCAACACCGTGCTGCTGTGGTCCCAGGAGTACCGCATCCACCGCCAATGGCTCTGGCCCAAACTCCTCTTCACGGTGACCGTCGACGGTCGCGCGGTCCTGCGCGTCCGCGAGCGGTTCGGACGCAACGGCAGCGCACGCGTCTTCGACACGCGCAGCGCCGCCGCACTCGACCCGGTCGCCGCACTCGCCCTGCTCCTGCTGGAGGGGCGCCCCCACAAGATGGGGCTCGGCCGGGGCGACATCACATCCTGAAACCCCTGCGCACCGCCTGCGCGCGGGCGGTACGCAGGGGTTCCGACACGCCGACGGGCCCGGCTGTACGCCGGGCCCGTCAGTCATGAGCCGAGACAGGATCTGAACCGGGGTCAGCCGCCGCGGACGATGTTCTCGGCCTGGGGGCCCTTCTGGCCCTGCGTGACGTCGAAGGTGACCTTCTCGCCCTCCAGGAGCTCACGGAATCCGTTGCCGGAGATGTTGGAGTAGTGCGCGAAGACGTCCGGTCCCCCACCGTCCTGCTCGATGAAGCCGAAGCCCTTCTCGGCGTTGAACCACTTCACGGTACCGCTGGCCATGTATATGTCCTTCGAAAAAAGCCGGGTGTTGTCCCGGTCAGTCTGTAGATCATCCAACATCCGCACTACCCCGTCGGCACAATTCCTATCCAGCTTCCGCACGAGCGGTCAACTGGACCCGCTGGTCCACCTCGGTTTCGCGGGCCGAAGTCCCGTACTCACCGCGCCTGGCGGGCAGCGGAGCGTCCCAGGACCCACATCCGTCGTGCCAGGCTGCCCGGCGCGCCTCGGTGAGTTCGAGCGGGCTGACAAGGCCGGCGTCCTCCAGCCGGTCCAGGGCGATGCCGAGGTCGGCCCTGATCGCCGCGCGGTCGCCTTCGTCGAGACCGGCCACACGGGCGGTGAACTCCTCGAAGGGCGGCCGCGCCATGGTCGGGACACCGCGACCGGCCGCTCTGCGGGCCGTGCGCACGCTCACCACGCAGGAGGCGGCCACGGCGACCTGGACCGCGCACAGCGTCCAAAGCCACCAGGACTGTTCGGTCCAGGCCGCGGCCGCGAGCAGGCCGGCCGAGATCACGGCGAAGCCGGCCTCGAAGCCGGCAAGGAGCATCTCCCGCGCCGTGCCCCCCGCCCCACCACTCCGAAAGCGCTGCCACTCCCGCACGCGCAGCAGCAGGTGCGCGGCCGAGACCAGCACGATGACCCCGTACAGGCCGGCGGCGTCGTCAGCGTCCTCCACCGCGAAGATGGTCAGCACCGGCAGAGCCAGAGGCGCGAAGAGGGCCGCAAGCCACGCGGCGTCCCGCGCGTGGTCCCGCCCGGTCCTGGTGCGGGCAAGGTCGGCACCCGACGCCACAGCCGCCTCGTACACCTCGGGCACCCGGCCGAACGCGCTCGACTCCAGATCACTCCAGCGAAGAGGAGCGATCGCACCGTTCACCACCGCCTCGGCATAGGCGGCAGCCGTGGACGAAGGTTCCGTGGTGGACATCAGCCGATGTTCTCCCTGGTCACTCACCCGCCACATCGACGGCCAGCGGAACATAACAGCAGCCCCACCAGCCGACAACACCCACCACCCCGGCACCGAACGCACCAGTTCCCCTCGACCCCGAGGACTGCTGACCTGCGGAACGGCAAATGAGGCGACACGGCGCGTGTCCGTATCAGGGAAACCAGCGTGCGTCCGCGCGTCACAGCGCCAACAGGGCCCCTCGTACTGCTCGGTCCGGTTCGCACCTCCGAACTGCCGCGAGGCCCCGTCCTCTTCCGCACTCTCACCCGGTCAGGTTCCTGTTTGACCAGCCGGGCCCGCCGACCGAGAAGCATGCGGACCGCCGCTGCCGCCGGGCACGGGTGAGGCGTCGCACCGACAGACGCGTGTTACCCCCTGCGACGGCCTACCACCAAGGGCTGCAGGTGTCGGTGCTTTCCCCGGGGCCGTACAGGACCGCGCACACCTGGAATGCCCGGCTCGACGAGCTGCTGGTCGGATAGGCCGGGGTCGTGATCCTGGTACCGGCCGACTTCACCTCGAACGGGCCGCACACGATCGTCGACCGGTGGTTGTCGTTGGTGACGTTCATCCAGACGAGGGCCCCGGCACCGGGGCCCCAATTGCCGGCTCCTCCGGTGCTCAGCACACCCCACCCCGCCTGCCTGCCACCGACGTTGCCGGCCTGCATCGCCCACGAGGCGACCGCGTGGGGACTGCTGATCACCAGCGCACCCGCACCGGCCACACCCTGACCGCTGAGACTGTCGGGGATGTCGGTGAAGCCGTTGGCGCCCCCTGTGCAGTCGGACGCCGCTGCCTGAGCCACACCCGAAGAGCCCGCCAAAAGCCCCGCCCCGAGCATGAACGCGGCCGCTCCCACGCTGAAGATCCGCCGGACACTGCGCATGTCTTCTCCTCCGTCGAAAAGCTCACGGCTCCCGCAGGACAGCCCTCGTGCCGCCCGTCGGAACCCTCGTCATGCCCCTACGACGGGTCGGGACGACTCCCCGTATGAGCACGAGAGCACGAGGGCGGACATCGGTGCCCGGGAACGCGCACAATGAGGGCAACACAAGGAGGGCGCATAGATCCCGAAGAGCCGATGTACCGGTTCCGCCGCGATGTCACACGGTCGGCGGAAACCGCGAGCCTGCTGTACGTGACAGGAGTGAACCTTCTGGGCCAGGCCGCCGGCGTGGCGAGCTGGTGGATCCGCAAGGGCATCGCCGACCACGTCGAGGTACTCCACGAGCAACGCCTGGTGCTCGCCATCTCGCGCTTGGACGTCCAGGTCCTCGACGATCCGTGCGAGCCGGACATCTACGAGGTCCGAACCGTCGATCACCAGCAGGCCTTGGTACACCTCGATCATGCGGCCCAGTTGCGGGACGCGTTGATCCTCGCCGACCAACAGCTGTCGTCCCGATCCACGCCGACCGCGGTCGAGATCCGCAGAGGCCGGACCACCGTCGCGCACCTCACCCAGGCGGACCGGGGCCGGCTGACCGTCAAACCCCCGCCGCCACCTCGCGGCCGCAGGCGGACGGAGGGCGCCGACGCTGCGCCGGCAGCTCCTCCGTGACCGTCGCCGGGCCCGCCCACGGGGCAGGCGCGGGTGATGTCCCTGCTGTGTGGTGGGATGGCCGGACACTGCCGTTGACCGCTGGGAGACCATCGTGGCGTCCTCGTACTCGTCCCTGACTCATGCCTTGGCCGAGGCTCTGGCCGATGTCCTGTGGTTCATCGACGGCACCGAGGACGACCAGATGGACCAGGACGACGCGGTCAAGGTGACGGAGGGCGTCGCCCATGTGATCAGTACGCTGCCTCACGACCAGCGCCGGGAACTGATCCAGCTCGTCGAAGCGATGGCAGCCGCTGAGCCCGACCCTGCTCGTCGCGCGTTCCTCGAGGAGTTCCCGGAGAACTTCGGGCTGACCGACGACGAGTCCTGAACAGTCTCCGCCGGAAGAGAACGGCACGGCGCGGTGCCGGGCACCGTGCCGTGCGCGTTCACGCGGGTGTACCGACCGCTGACAGGGCGAGCGCGATGTCCGTGATCATGTCTTCCTGGCCGCCCACCAGCCCGCGTCGGCCCACTTCGACGAGGATGTCGCGCGTGTCGACGCCGTAGCGCCGGGACGCGCCGCCGTCCCGGGCCCACACCGAACGGGGAACCCAGGCCGGCAGCCCGTGGCCCTTCGCGCTGCGCCGTGCCCAGCGATGCGTACCGCACCAGGCAGCTGCGGCGGGTCAGGTCACTGCTGCGCGTCACCGGTGAAGTGGTGCAGAACGACGCCGTGTTCGGCGAGTTGTTCCGGCAGCCGGTCGAAGGCGGGGAGTTGCTCGACGTGGTGGACACCTGCCGGCAGGGAGTCGGTGAGCAGTTCGCGGGTGACGCGTGCGGCGACCAGAGCGGTGACCCGGCTCTGGGCCCTCCCGGTCAGCGCGTACGACGCACGGCGCTGTCCGCGGTGGGCGTCGGCGCGCAGGGCGAAGCCGTCGTCTCCGAGATGGATGCGGCGGAAGGAGGCGGTCAGGGCCCGCCGTACGACAGGGCTTCGCGCGGCCCGCCGCAGCGCGAAGAGCGTCGCGGTCAGCGGCGCCGAATCCAGGCAGAGCCGGGTTGTCACCTGCCGCACGTCGAGCGTGCGGGCGAGGGTGTGCTGGTCGGAGAAGGGGAACGGGTGCGCGGTCCGCGTGCCGTAGCCGGGCAGAGGCACCCGCAGCGGGGCGGCGGAGGTGGCCCGCGGCAGATTCTCGACCGTCCAGCGGACGGCGTCCGCGCCGTGGGCTTCGCCGGCACCGAGCAGCACGGTGAGGTCGATGCGTTCGGCACCGCCCACCTCCTCATGGGCCCGGCGGGCCAGAAGGTTCGTCAGCCCCGGGGCCACCCCGACACTGAGCACCCCCGTGGAACCGGTGCCGACCGCAACCCCGTGCAAGGCCGCCACCGCGTCGAGGAGTGCCGGGGTCGCCCCCACGTCGACCAGGTCCACGCCGTGCTCGAAGCAGACGCGCGCGACAGCGGCGTCCGGTGGTTCCACGCACATGACGACCACCGCCACGTCGCCCAGCTCCGTCAGTTTCCTACGGAAGCCGTCCGGGTCGGTGACGTCGACCCGCACGCCGCCGAGCCGCTGCGCCCTGGCACCGTCGCGGCCGCCCACCAGCACTCGGTGCGGAAACCACTCCCCGAGCGCCGCTGCCACCGTCGCGCCCACAGCTCCGTAGCCGCCGACGACCAGGACGCGCCCAGATTTCACTGTAGTCATACTCCAGTGAAATACACTGTAGTGTCACTACAGTCAATGTTGAGGGTGGATCTCCCCGCGAAAGGAACGCCGGTGACCGCAGCCCTGACCCGCGCCGAGAAGGCCCGCCGCACCCGGCAGCGGATGCTCGACGCCTCCGCCCGGCTGTTCACGGAGAAGGGCTGGACCGCGACGACCGTCGAGGACATCGCCCGCACCGCCGAAGTCGGCGTGCAGACCGTGTACTTCACCTTCGGCACCAAACGGAAGCTGCTGAAGGAACTGCTGGACACGAGCGTCGCCGGCGACCTCGACCCGCTCTCCACCCTCGAGCGCCCCTGGGCCCGCGAAGTCCTCGACGAACCCGTACCCGCCGCCCAACTCGCCCTCCAGGCGGCCGGCGCCCGCCGCATCCTGGAACGCTCCGCGCCGATCCTGGAGGTCGTACGCGCCGCGACCGCCGACCCGGAGATCGCCGAGCTGTGGCGCACCCACACCGGACAACGCCACACCGTCCAGCTCCGCTTCACCCAGGCACTCGCCGCCAAGGGCTCTCTGCGGCACGGGCACGACAGCGAGTCGGCAGCCGACGTCGCGCTGGTCGTCCTCGGCCCGGAGAGCTACAACCTGCTCGTCACCCACCGAGGTTGGACACCTGACCGCTGGCAGGACTGGGCCGCCGACTCACTGATCCGCCAACTCCTGCCCTGACACACAGCGGCGACTCCATCACCCTCACGAGGGCCGGGCACATAGCAGCCAACGCCCGCCCGGACAGGCGCCGTTGGCGGTGCGACTGTCGACTTGGGCGAGCGTTGGTCCGCAGTCCGCAGTCCGCGAGGCTCAGGCGCCGGAGGCGGTGACGAGGGCGGGGTCGCACGTCCGCAGCGCCGTGACGTAGTTGCCGTCCGTCCCGTAGCCGGGGAAGGTCGCCCAGCCGTCGGCGTCGATGACGCGGCAGGGCACCCACTGACCGTTGGTGTACTCGACCGTGACGGAGACCGTGTCGCCACAACGGTTGTGCACGTCGGTGTAGCGCCAGCTCTGGAAGTACTCCACACACTCCGGTGCCGGCGATCCGGTGACCGCCACGGCGGGCGGGGTGGTGCTGAGGGCCATCAGGAGACCCGCCGCGGCCATGGTGGCGAGGGCGGCGGGACACGAGATGCGCGTCATGTGGTTTGCCATGGCCCGGATTCTCAGGTCACACAGAAGAGGCGTGCAAGTTTCTGCAAACATTTTCAGCCAAGATCTTCCAACGAACACAAAAGAGCAGTTCAACTACTCTTTCAGAGTTTGAAAGTTGTTGCAGATACATATGAGAACGGCCACCAGCTGATCTCCGAGATCGGGCGTCGGGCCTGCTCACTGGATCAGTTCGATGTGTGGATGGTCCGGGGACACGGGGCAGACGTGGAGTTGCAGGTTGTTCCCGTCGGCGATGCCGATCTCGGTGAAGTCGCCGTCCTGGGTGCCCAGGGGTAGCGGCGTCGGGTTCGTCCGCTCCTCCTCGGGGATCCAGCTCTCGTTGCCGGCGTCCCATTCCGAGGAGGCGATGGTCAGGAGCGGGACCTCCTCGGTGCCGCACTCGGGGCAGGGGCGGTCGACGGGGTCGGTGGGGTCCCAGCGGGCCCAGCCGCCGGTCTTCCAGCCGGGGGCGTGGCAGAGGTTGTTCAGGTACAGCTCGCCCGGGTCGCCCGCGTACGTGTCGTACTGGGCGGGGTCGATCGTCTCCCAGCGGCTCATGTCGTCCAGCTGGTCCCGGAGTTCCTTGCCCAGCTCCCTGGGGTTGGGGTACTCGGTGACCTGCTCCGGTGAGAGCAGGCACGGCTCGGGGAGGTAGCAGTCCAGCTGGATGACGGGCGGCTCGGGCGGTGCGGCGAGGACGTCGGTGACGGTGGCGGAGGAGCGCCAGAAGAGGGCTGTCCGGGGGTGGGCCTGTTCCCCGTGGTCGAAGGGGCACCACAGGACCTGGAGGAGGTCCGCGTCGGCCGGGCGCGGGAAGGGGATGTCGCGGGCGTAGAGCTGGGCGACCGGGAGGAGGGGGATCGGTCCGTCGTACCACGGGCGGTTGGCGAGCCGTTCCACGGTCGCCCGCTCCTCGGGGGTCCACCGAGGGGCCTCGGGGTCGAGGCGCAGCCGCTCGGCCGCTGCGACGCGGTCGCGGCGCAGAAGCCGGATGTCGTCCGGGGAGTGGACCACCGGCGCCACGCGGCTGTCGTGCGACTCGTCGCAGTAGGGCCACGGCTCGTCGGCGGGCCACAGGAGCGGTCCGCCGACGGAGCTGTCGTGCACGGTCGGCGACCCGGGGCGCGGGTGCAGCCGGGTCGCCGTGCGCGCCAGCGGGGCCAGTTGAGGGAAGATCGCGGTGATGTCGAACGGCCGCGGTGGGGTGGTGAAACTCATGCCGGCTCCCGTTGGCGTGAACTGAGGGATCAGTTACCGAGGTTGTGCAGTCCAGTGTCCGTGTAGGTGTTGGTGACGTAGACGTTGGGGAACAGGGTCTCGGTCGTCCCGTTCGCCCGTTGGATGTCGGCCTTCATGGTGACGCCCACCGGGATGGTGCTGTTCGCGTTGTTGTAGACGGGTGCCACCTGGTAGAAGACCGCGTCGCCCGCTCCGAGGGACCGAGTGGTGTCGAGGCCCTTGACCAGGTCTTCCGCTATCTTCTCGTACGTCCGCATGCTGGGCGTGCCCGTGTTCATCCCGCTCTGCCAGCAGGGGACGAGGTTGTTGCGGGTGAGTGCGGTCGTACCCATTCCGCCGAGGACCTTCGGGATGAGATGGCACCGGGACAGGCCGTAGGAGAGGCCGTTGTCCTTCTTGAACTTCTCCGCGTCCTTCCAGCCGGTGATGTAGTCGCTGGTTCCGCTGCCCTTGCCGCGGTTCGTCGTCACGCATGCCTGCGCCTGCGCCGGCCGCTGTCCGGCCCCCTCCGCCGGGACGCTCTGGTTGATGAGAGGGACCGCTTCGGTGTAGTTCTTGAACCAGCCGTCGCCGCTGGGAATCGAGTTGATCGGTCCGGAGCCGCTCAGGCAGGGGGCGTGCGGACCGGTGTCCGGCAAGGAGAACGTCAGCTCGAACCGGTCCCCGTCGATCACCCGCTGATCCGCGAAGCCGTCGGCGAGCTGAGTGGCGGCGAACTGCTGCTCGGCGGGGGTGACATGGGCCTGCACGCAGGGTGAGGCCGGGTCCAGTTCGTGGGCGTCGTTCAGGACGTAGGTGTCCCATTCCCCATTGCCGAGGTTGGGGATCACGTTGACGCACTGCGCGCCTGCGGCACCGCCTTCCTTCGCCTCGCCGAAGGGGAAGTCTCCGCAGGAGTCGTTCTCGACGATCTCCGGATCGGCCACGAAGCCGGCGCAGGTGCTGGCCGTGCGGTTGGCCACGCCGCTCGTCGACCGGGTCAGGGGGCTGCCCGTCTTGCCCCAGGCGCCGTTGAGGTTGTTCTGCGCCCACGCGTAGGCGGCCACGGCACCGCCGGCGTCGGAGGCCCCCGCGCTCATCGGTACGACGGGCATGATCGACGGGATGACGCAGCCCGCCGACGAGGTGCCCCCCACCGCGTTGTCACAGCGGATCTTGCGCGGGTTGTCCCACGAGGCGTTGGGGTCGATGGGCGTGGCGCCCGGGGAGGTCACGTACAGCTTGTACGAGGTGAGGAACTCCGCAACGCCGCCCGCCGCGGGGGACGAGGAGAACTTGACGTCGCCGGAGAGGGTCTTGCCGAGGACCAGGCCGCTTTCGTACCAGGGCGCGGTCGTCGTCGCCCTGCAGCCGGTTGCGCAGGAGGCGCGGAACTTGGCGTCGAGGGCGGTGACCGCGTTCTGCGCGGAGGTCATCGTCACGGTGACGTGCTCGCTCCACGTCGTCCCGCTCGCGGGCAGGGTCGCACTGGTGGTGATCGCCAGGGTGCCGCGCCCGAGTTCCCCGCCGTTGCCGTCGCGCAGGATGTAGAGGACGTTCACCCCCGTCACGCAGTAGCTGAAGCGCTCGTAGGAGTAGTTGCCGGGTGCGGTGATGGAGCAGCTGCCGGAGTCAGCGGCGGCGCGGCTCTGCGGCTGCGCCGTGGTGCGTGCGCTCAGGGCGGGGCTGGTGCTCACACACGCCTCGACGGCGCCCGCCCGGCGCTCCTTCGAGCCCTTCTTCGTGGCCTCGCACTGTTCCTCGGACTGCTTGGGGAAGGCGCTGACCGCGGTGGCAGCGGCCGGAGTGTCGGCCTGGTTCGTCAGGTCCGCCTTCCCCGCCTGCCGCGGCTTGTCGTTCGCGCTCTGCTGTGCGGTTGCCGGAGCCGCCGCGGTGAGTCCGAGCGTCAGCGCGGCAAGGACGGCCAGTACGGTCGACCGCGCCCGTATTCGGGATGCGCCTCGAGGACGTCTGAAGTGCATGTTCGTCAGGTCTCTCTTCCTTGACTCTTTGTCCTGATGGCAGGAGGGAAGGGGGGCACCGGACAGGCGGTGCCCCCTGGGGCGGCGATGGGCGGCCTGCGCGCTCTACCGCGTCAGGGCCGGACGAGAGGGAAGCACTCGTCAGCCGATCAGGTCGTAGAGTTCCCTGGTGATGGCGGAGACCCCGTCCTCGACGACGTCCGCGACCTTGCCCACCACGGGCTTGACGACCGTGCTGGCGGGCTTCGCGAGGGCGCCCAGCCACTTGGACTGGCCGTAGGTGACCAGGCTCAGGCCGGTGCCCGCCGCGGACCACCAGAACTCGCTGCTCGTGAAGCCGTGTTCGATGCCGGTGAAGACGGTGCCGATGGCACTCGCGCCCGCGGAGACACCTGCGAAGAAGCCGGCCGCGGCGAAGGCCGGCGGGAAGACGAAGCCCGCGAGGGTGCAGCCGGCGGCCAGGAGACCGGCGCCGACGCTGACGACGTTGGCCGCGTCGGCGTAGAACTGGGCGTCGTTCCACCACTCGTCGGCGTCCGCGGGGTCGCTGGTGCCGTTGGGGTTGACCTGGTTGTTCCGGTCGTTGGCGGCGGGATCGCGGTTGGCGGCACGATCCTCCTGGGCCTTCTCCTTCGCTGCCGCGGCCTTGGCGGCCAGTTCGGCCCGGTGCTTCTCGGCGGTGATCCGCTTGGCTTCGGTGTACGCGGCGGCGGCCTCCTTGGCGTCCGCCTGCGCGGCGAGCATGGAGGCGCGGGCGGCGTTGGCCGAAGCCTGTGCGCTGGCGGAGGACTTGAGGGCGGCGCGGGCCGAGTCGATCGCCTTGTTCGCGGAGTAGTTGGCGGAGCGGGCCGCGCCGCGGGCGGTCGCGGCGGCCGCCTTCGCCGTGTTGGCGGAGGCCTGGGCGTCGGCGGCCGACTTGTCGGCGGCGTCGGCGTTCGCGCGCGCCTCGTCGGCGTAGCTGTCGGCCTTCTTGGACGCGGCGATCGCCTTGTCCGCCCACTCCTGGGCCTTGGCTGCGTTGTTACGGGCCTCGAAGGCGGCCTGGGTCGCCCGGGCCGCGTTCTCCTGCGCCTTCTCGGCGATCTTCGCGGCCGCGGCGATGGCACCGCGGATCGCGGCGACGTGGGTGGCGGTGTCGTGGTCGAGCTGGGCGGTGCGGAACTGGACCACGAGGATGAAGTTGCGCAGCATCCACGCCGGGCCCTCGAGGGCCACCTCGGCGTACGCCTTGGTGAACGCGCCGCCGGTGGCGATGAGTTGGCCGGCGCGGACCCGGTCGTCCTCCTCCTGCGCCCGCGGGTAGTCGTGGTCGAAGAAGTAGTTGAGGGATTCGGTGGTGTTCGCGTCGAGTGCCTTGTTCGCGGCGTTGGTGACGGCCCTGCCCGCGCCGTCGTTGAGGATCCTGTTGATCGCGACGCGCAGCTCCTCGTCGGAGGCCTTCAGTATGCCGATGGTGAGGAAGTCACCGATGGCCTTGGAACTGGAGCTCTCCAGGGCGAGTTGAGCGGCCTCGGCGATCTTCGGCGCTGCGATCGTCGCCACATGGAGGGCGGTCTCACGGTCGTCCTGGCCCTGGGCGATGGCCCGGTCGAGGTCGATCCAGGCGAAGACGTCGTCGTCGGAGCCGGCCAGGGCGTGCTGGGCGGCCTGCCGGGTCCAGGCGCCCCGGGACTCGATCAGACCGATCGCGGCCTTGCGTCCCAGGGTCGCGGCGAGCGCCATGTCACCCGAGTACAGAGCCTGTTCGGCCCTGGTGGTGAGGTCCTTGATCTCCTGGGTGGTGCGCTCCGCCACAAGCCGCTTGTTGCGGACGTCGGACAGGTCGGTCGCCTCGGCGGAGGCCAGCAACTGGGCTTCCTCGATCGCCTTCTGCTTGTCCTGCTCCAGGGTCTGGGCCTCGGCGGCGCGGGCGTTCTTCTCGACCTCGATGGCGTCGGCGACGGCCTTGGTGGCGACGTTGGCGGCCTTGACGGCCTCGTCGGCGTGTGCGGTCGACTTGTTGGCGTAGTCGATGGCCTGGCCGGCGTACTTCACTGCCTCCTCGGCGGCCGCTGCAGCCTTTTCGGCGTGGGTGGCGGCGGAGTTGGCGGCGTCGCGGGCGGTGCGCGCCGCCTTGGCCGCGGTGCTGGCCAGGGCCTGGGCGGTGGAGGCCGCGTTGCTGGCGCGGTTGGCGGCGCTGGTGGCGATGGCGGCCTGGCGCTTGGCCTCGGCGGCCTCCGCCTGGGCGACACCGGCGGAGGCGGCGGCCTGGGCGGCGGCCGTGGCGGCGGCGGCCGAGTTGCGTGCGGCGGAGGCGGCGGCCGTACCGGCGGACGCGGCCGCGTCGCCGGCGATGGCGGCCTTGTCGGCGGCCGCGGCGGCGCTACGGGCCTTGGACGCCGCGTTCTTGGCGGCGACCGCGGCGTCCTTGGCCTCCTGTGTCTTGCCGGCGTCCTTGGAGGCGGCTATCGCGGCCTTGTAGGCGCGGGAGGCGGCGCTGCCCGCGTTCGAGGCGGCCTGGGCGGCGCCGGTGGCCGCCAGGGAGGCGCGGCGGGATGCGTTCACCGCGGCGTTGGAGGCGTTGATGGCGTTGCGTGCGGCGTCCGCCGCGCCCTTCGCGGCGGACGCCGCCTTGCGGGCCGCCGCGGCTGACTTCTTCACGTCGTTCTGGGCGGCGCTCGCCTCGGCGGCGGCCTTCTCGGCGGCCTCCTTGGCCTTCCCGGCGGCGGTCTCGGCGCGGGCCGAGGCCTCCACGGCCAGGTTGGTCTCCTTCTGGGCGCGCTTGCCCTCGCGCTCGACGAGGGCCACCAGCTCCTCGATGGTCGCGGACTCCTGGTCACGGGCGCGCGCGATGTGCTGGCCGGTCTCGATGAACCACTCCGCGTCGCTCGGGGTGCCCTCGAGCGCACGGCCGGCGTACTTCTGCACCTCCGGGCCGCCGTTGACCAGCATGGCGCTGACCTGGACGCGGGTGTCCTCCAGGCGCGAGTCGTACTGCTTGTCGGTGAGGAAGGCGGTGAGAGCCGAGCCGGTGGCGGTGTCGAGGGCGGTGTTGGCACTGCGCACCACGGCCCTGCCACCGGTGGACGAGACGGTGGTGGTGGCGACCGTGAGGTCTTCGAGGATGGCCGGTCTGAAGCCGTCCTTGAGGAACGCGGCGATCGCGGCGTCGCCGCTCTCCAGGGCGGCGACGGCCTCCCGGCGCAGCCCCTTGCCCGCGCGGTCCAGGCTGCGCACGATCGCGACCCGGTTGTCCTCGACGGTCTGTCTGGGCAGCGTCTCGGCCAGGAAGGTCTGGATGTCGGCGTCCGACCCGTAGAGGGCGTCGGCGGCGGCGGCCTTGACGCCCCTGCCGCCGGTCAGCCACGCCCTGACGACCTTGGCGCGCTCGGTGTCCGGCAGCGGCACCGGTTCGGGTGACGCGCCTTCTGCCGCGGCGGCGCGCGCGGGAAGGAGCGTTAACGGGGTGGAGGCCACGGCGGCGGAGGCGGCGAGTGCGCCGAGCACGCGGCGTCGGCTCCAGAACATGGTCTGCATCAAAGAGTTGTCCTCGTGTGAACTGTTGTCAGGGCATGCCGGATTGCACCGGCAGGGTGGTTTCCGGTGTGCCCCGCAAGAGGGGTCGCCAATGGACGCGAAGTGGCGTGCGGTCGGAGTTCTTTGTAGTGCCGGACCATATCAACTGTCCATACCGAGCAGCTGATTTAAAGGAGTGGAGTTCCGCAACAAGCTTTGTTAATAAGGCGCCTGACGACCCATCAAAAAATTCTTTACATTTCCTTCACAAACTCCGTGCAACCTCAATGAACTGTGATCGAGGTCACGGATGAAGCGCAGAGAATGCCGCGGTATGCACGGTTCTCCGCCCCTCGACCTTGGGTTCGCTTCGTGTTTGCATGATGAACAGGATGATGATCACCGGGGCGGTGCTTCTCACCTTGAGAGGTAAGCGGACTTCTTCCCGCGGGAGTTGGAACGCGCCCGGCAGAGCCCTGCCGATAACGCATTCCCGAGCACCCGAAAATCCGAGACCGGTGACGAAACATCCGCCCGTCAGCGACGAACTTGGGGACACAATGAAGGAATACAGCAGAATGTCCGTTAAGCCGCAGCGAAAGCGGATCGCGCTGCGCGCACTGGGCGCGGCGGCGGTCGGCGCCCTGGCCTGGATCACGGCGACCGCCGGCCTCCCCGGCGGGGAGTCCCAGCGGGCGAACCCCGCCGCACTGGTCGCGGACGAGGCCCCCGGCTACGCGGTGGAGGACTTCAGCTACCCCCTGGCGGACAAGATCCTGGCCGAGAAGAACATCGTCCTCAAGCGCGGCGACGGGCACATCACCCTGGCCGACTGTGTGAGCGGTGCCGGCCTCCTGGAGATCATGGCCCGGGACAAGGCGGACAAGATCTGCTTCAAGGTGGTGGGCGACTCCGGCTGGCTGACCCTGGAGATCCCGGCTGTCTACGCCGTCAAGGGCAACGACTACACGACCGAGGTCGACATGACCGTGGGCGCCGAGGAGAAGTCGTACGACATCAACAAGAACTCCTGGACCCCGGTGGGCGAGGCCGCGGACGAAGAGGGCCGCGATCACCTGCTCGTCGAGATCAGGTCCTCCAAGTAGGCGCAGTCACCACCGACATGCTCACCGCGCCGCGGTCCGGTGCCCACCGGACGCGCTGCCCTCGTACCTAGGAATCCACGCTCATGCGCCTGTCCAGACATCGCCGTCTCTCCGCATTAACCGCAGCCCTTCTCTCGGTCCCCGTCGCCCTGGGTGCCGTGCCGGCCGTGACCGCCCCGGCCGCCGCGCTCAACGGAGCCGACGCGCCCGCGGACCTGAACTACGTCGCGAAGATCACCGTCGGTGAGCAGGCCGCCTGCACCGGCACCCTCGTCGACCCGCAGTGGGTCCTGACCGCGGCCTCCTGCTTCGCCCCGGACGCAAAACCCGCCGCA
>NZ_JBEPBM010000047.1:31439-43134 GCF_040299205.1 Streptomyces sp. NPDC000983
CAGCCCCGCCCTGCGCACCGTCGGCACCACCACCGAACTCGTCGCCGTCAACTCCCGCTCCTGGCAAGGCGGATGCCTCGGCATCGACCCCACCCAGACCCGCACCGGCGCCATCGACACCCGCGTCGACGACATCGGTGACTGGGTGAGCTCCACGGTCACCCACGCCACCGACCACACCGGTGACGGCCAGTCCGACGTCGCGTACCTGTACAACAACGGGGCCAACGCCGACGGCAGCAACCGCGCGGCCCTATGGCTGCAGAAGTCCACCGGCAGCGGCTTCAACGGCCCGGTGAAGTCGTGGGACTCCGGCGACGGGTCCTGGGACTGGAACATGAGCAAGACGGTGTCCGGTGACTTCAACGGCGACGGCCTGGCCGACGTCGGCGTCCTCTACAAGTACCCCAACGCCTCCGACGGGCGCGGCCACACCGCCCTGTGGACCTTCACCTCCACCGGCACCGGATTCAACGCCCCGGTGAAGGTCTGGGACTCCGGCACCGGCTCCTGGACCTGGGACAACTCCGCCCCGGTGGCCGGTGACTTCAACGGCGACGGCCGGGGCGACGTGGGCGTCCTCTACAAGTACGCCAACACCAGCGACGGGCGCGGCCACACCGCCCTGTGGACCTTCACCTCCACCGGCACCGGGTTCAGCGCACCCGTCAGGAAGTGGGACTCGGGCGACGGTTCGTGGACGTGGGACAACTCCAAGCCTGTCGCGGGTGACTTCAACGGCGACGGCAAGTCCGACGTCGGTGTGCTGTACCAGTACGCCAACACCTCCGACGGGCGCGGCCACTCCGCCCTGTGGACCTTCACCTCCACCGGCACCGGCATCAACGCACCCGTCAGGAAGTGGGACTCCGGCACCGGCTCCTGGACCTGGGACAACTCGACACTGGTGGCGGGCGACTTCAACGGCGACGGCAAGTCCGACGTCGGCGCCCTCTACAAGTACCCCAACACCTCCGACGGGCGCGGCCACTCCGCCCTGTGGACCTTCACCTCCACCGGCACCGGCATCAACGCACCCGTGAGGAAGTGGGACTCCGGCGACGGGTCCTGGACCGCGGACAACTCCGCACTGGTGGCGGGCGACTTCAACGGCGACGGCAAGTCCGACGTCGGCGCCCTCTACAAATACGCCAACACCTCCGACGGGCGCGGCCACACCGCCCTGTGGACCTTCACCTCCACCGGCACCGGCATCAACGCACCCGTCAGGAAGTGGGACTCCGGCACCGGCTCCTGGACCTGGGACCGGACGAAGATCGGCTGAGCGCGCGTAACGCGCCGGCGTCGTGGAGGCGTTGGACCCGTGCGGACCGCGAGTCAGCACAGGACGCCACACCGGACCGCCCAGGTCCACGCCTCCGCCGCGCTAGTCATCACCACCACCTGCACCACCTGCACCACCGCGAACCGGCCAGCCCGCCGCCGCGACTGTGCGGCCACTCCCCCGCGCAGCACACCCCGCCTCCGCGAGGGCCCGTCGGGCGCGTAGCCAGCCACACGTCTCCCACCAAGGAGCCCAAGCCCGTGCGACACCTCAAAGGCCATCGCCTCAGCCGCTTCACCACACCGTTCACCACAGGCGTCGCCGCCGCACTACTGGCGCTGAGCACCACCCCCGCGAACGCCGTCTCCGGCACCGCCGCGGCCGACGGCGCGCTCGCGTTCACCGCCCGCCTGGAGATCGGCGACGGCCAGAAGGCCTGCTCCGCCGCCCTGGTCGACCCCTACTGGCTGCTCACCGCCACCAGCTGTTTCGCCGACGACCCGGCCGTGAGCCTCGCCATCCCCACCGGCGCGCCCGAGCTCAAGACCACCGCGACCATCGGCCGCACCGACCTCACGACCACCGCCGGCGAGACCCGCACCATCACGGAACTCGTCCCGCACCCGTCGCGGGACGCCGTCCTGGCCCGGCTCAGCCGCCCCGTCACCACGATCGCGCCCGTCAGCCTGGCCTCCGCCGCGGCCGCGCCCGGCGAGCAGCTGACGGTGGCCGGCTACGGCCGTACCGCGAGCGAATGGGCCCCGCTGCGCCTGCACAGCGGCGGCTTCAACGTCGACTCGGTCGCCACCGACACCGTCGCCACCACGGGCGAGAACGGCGCGAGCGTCTGCATGGGCGACACCGGCGGCCCGGCCGTACGCCTCGTCGACGGCAAGCCCGAGCTGGTCGCCGTCAGCAGCAGGTCCTGGCAGGGCGGCTGCTTCGGCACCGACCCGACCGTGACCCGGACCGGCGCCGTCAGCACCCGCGTGGACGACCTGCGCTCCTGGGTCACGGCCACCGTCGCCGTCCCTCCCGCAGCCGCGGACGGCGCCTGGCGTGCTTACGGCAACACGAATCCGATCACTTCCAGCTCCAGCACCTGGCGTTGCGCCAGCAGCAAGACGATCACGACCGGCGTGGTCGCACAGGTCTGCGCGATCAGATCGTCCACGGGAACCGGGGTCCAGGCGGCGGTTGTCGTGCGCAACAACCAGTCCAGCCTCTATGGCGCGCAAGCGCGCATGGACCTGTACACCGCCTCCGGCACGCACTTGGGCGACTGGAAGTGTCCGTCATCGGGGGTTGGGGCCAACTCCTGGTCGGTCTGCTACGGAAAGACCATCGGCGAGAGCAGCCCGGTGAACTCGTATGGAACGCTCAATGGTTCACACCTCGGCCTGTCATCGAATGCCTGAACCGATGCCCACTGCGCCGTGAGGTTGAGGGCGTGTCTCGTGCGACAAACGAGCGTGGCGGCCGGCCCAAGAGGGATCGCTGCGAGTGGGATGCTGCGGTGAGTAGCGGAGCAGCGTCAGGGACCCGGGGGTGGGATGCACTTCGACGAGAACGAACCGCAGTCCGTCCGAGACGCACGCCTCGCTCGCGAACGAACCGCACGCAGAGAGGCACGCAAGGTGGCTCCGCTCCACTCACGGGGAGCCCATCTCGGCACAGCCATCACCGCCATCGCCCTGGCCCTCCTCGTCTGGTTCGGCAAGCCGGCCGCCGCGGGCTTGGTCAGCGGCGTTTTCGTGCTCTGGTTCTCCGCAGCCCTCGCCTGGGCCTACGCCGACGGGGACCACGGCCGACACGCCTTCCGACGCGCGTACAACGTCACCTTCGGGTGGGGCGGCGACTGGTTCTGAGGAACCACATCCCCGGCGCTGGGACGCTGTGCTGACACAGGAGGGGCCGACCGATCAGCCGGGCGTTGTCGGGCTTGTTGCCGTGGGCGGCCACGCGGGGCGCCGCTCTCCTTCCTGCCTGGCCCCTTCCACCGGGTGTCCCACGTCGCGGCCCTCTGCGGGCCGTGGCCCGGGCCGTGGGGTGAAGGCCGTCCCCGCCGTCGCGATGTCTGGACCGACCGGCCCAAGCGGCTGACGCGCGCCGGGCGGAGAGTGGGAGAAGGGAACCCCGTGGACACAAGGAGGCGGGAGCCATGTGGCACCGGACGGTGAGCGACCTCATGACCGCAGAAGTCGTCAAGGTCCGCCGGGAAGCCGGCTTCAAGGAGATCGCCAAGCTGCTCGCCGAATACGACATCACCGCCGTACCGGTCGTGGACGACGACGAACGCGTCGTGGGGGTCGTCTCCGAGGCGGACCTGCTGCGCAAGGAAGCCGCACGGCTGGATACGACCGGTCTGCTGCCGGTCCTGCGCCCCGGGCCCGCCGATCGCGCGAAGGCCGAGGCCACGACCGCCGAAGGCCTGATGAACAGCCCGGCCGTCACGGCCAGGCCCCGATGGACGGCGGTGGAGGCCGCCCAGCTCATGGAGCGCCACCACGTCAAACGGCTTCCGGTGGTCGACGAGACGGACCGGCTGGTGGGTCTGATCAGCAGGGCCGACCTCCTCCGTGTCTACCTGCGCGGTGACAGCGCCATCCGGGAGGAGATCTCGGGAGAGGTGCTCCTGCGCACGCTGGGTGTCGCACCCGACGCGGTCGCCGTACGGGTCGTCGACGGGCGGGTCTCGCTGAAGGGCACCGTGGCACGAAAGTCGCTCGTCCCGGTGGTCGTGCGCCTGTGTCAGGGCGTGGACGGAGTCGTCGATGTCGCAGCGGAGCTGCACCACCGGGTGGACGACACCTCCGCGGTGGCCGAGCCCGCGGCGTCGCGCCGTGCGGGTCTGGCCACATGAGCGAGACCGGAGCCGATCGTCGAACCGTGACCTGACGAACTCGAGACGAGGTGGTCGGACATGACCGGCACTCCGCACATCGTGAGTGACGTGATGGCCCGGACGGTGGTCGCCGTCGGACGCGACGCGCCCTTCAAGGAGATCGTGCGGACCATGGAGCAGTGGAAGGTCAGTGCCATGCCGGTGCTGGAGGGAGAGGGGCGCGTCGTCGGTGTGGTCTCCGAGGCCGACCTGCTGCCGAAGGAGGAGTTCCGCGAGGGGGAGCAGACCCTGTCCCAGCAGCGGCAGCGCCTGGCCGACGTAGCCAAGGCCGGCGCGACCAGGGCGGAGGAGCTCATGAGCACCCCCGCCGTCACCGTCCACCCGGACGCCACTCTCGCCCAGGCCGCCAGGATCATGGCCGTGCGGCACGTCAAGCGGCTCCCCGTGGTCGACGGCGTCGGCATGCTCCAGGGCATCGTCAGCCGCGCCGACCTGCTGAAGGTCTTCCTGCGGCCGGACCAGGAGCTGGAGGAGGAGGTCCGCCGCACAGTGGTGTCCTACCTGTTCCCGGGCTTCAGCCACGGAGTCCACGTGAACGTGCACGACGGAGTGGTCACCCTGCGGGGACACATTCGCGACACCTCCCTCATCTCGGTCGCCGTACGTCTCGTACGCGCCGTCGAAGGCGTCGTGGACGTCGAGCCGCAGCTCACCGGCGAATCGCCGGTCCCTGACCGACCTCAGGTGCACGGCTCCTGAGACACGGTGCCGAGCGCCCTCGACGTGCCCGGTGAGGGCGGTAACCCGCCCTCACCGGCCGTCTCGTCAGGCTGCTGGGACGGCGACCTCGTCGTGCGGCTGCTCGCCGAGGACCACCTTGAGAGCACCGGTGTCGGCGGCCCGGCCGAAGACGTCGTACGCCTCCTCCATCTGCTCGAGAGGGAAGGTGTGGGTGACCAGCTGGGCGGTGGGCAGCCGGCCTGCGGCGGCCATGCGCAGCAGTGCGGGAGTGGAGTGGGTGTCCACCAGGCCGGTGGTGATGGTGACGTTCTTGATCCACAGGTCCTCGAGGTGCAGGGTCGCGGGCCTGCCGTGGACACCGATGTTGGCCACACGACCACCGGGCCGCACCACGCGCGTGCACAGTTCGAAGCTCTCCGGGACGCCGACCGCCTCGATGACGACGTCCGCGCCGAGCCCGTCGGTGAGGTCGGCGACCAGTTGCTCGGGGTTCTCTCCGGCGTCGGCCACGGCGTCCGCACCGAGCTGTTTCGCGGCCTCCAGCCGGGATGCGGCAAGGTCTATGGCGATGATCCGCTCGGGCGAGAAGAGACGGGCCGTGGCGATCGCCGCAAGCCCGATGGGCCCCGCGCCGACGACGGCGACCGTGTCGCCGGGGTGTACGCGACCGTTGAGCACGCCGACCTCGTACGACGTCGGGAAGATGTCCGCCAGGAGCACGGCGTCCTTGCTCGCCACGGATCCGGGCAGGGCGTGCACGGAGAGATCGGCGTACGGGACGCGGACGTACTCGGCCTGCGTGCCGTCGATCAGATGGCCCAGGATCCAGCCCCCGCCGCCGCGGCACTGGCCGTAGGCGCTCTCGCGGCAGAAACGGCAGCGCCCGCAGGAACTGATGCAGGACACCAGCACGCGGTCGCCCGGACGGACGGTCCGCACGTCACTGCCGACCTCGACGATCTCGCCGACCGCCTCATGGCCCAGGACCGTGCCCGGGCGGACCTCGGGGACATCGCCCTTGAGGATGTGCAGATCCGTACCGCAGATCGTGACGGCCCCGATCCTCACGATCGCGTCGGTGGGATCCTTGACGGCCGGATCCGGGACCTCTGCCCATGCGGACTGCCCGGGGCCTTGGAAGACGTAGCCTTTCATGACGCTCCTCGCCCTTCTGCGCGACTGACGGGCTCTCCTCACACTTCCCAGCTTGTCCGGTAATCAGTTCAATTCACCCGAGTCACTCTTCCTTCTCCCACCTGCCGGACGGGCCCGTCCGCGGTGGCAAAAGGTGCCGTCGGACCCACTCGAACAAGAACCGAACGGCCCTTTCGCGCTGCGCACACGAGCCTGAACAGCCGGTCAGCTTGCGCTGCTTCCGTCCCGCCTGGTGCAGGTGCTCATGATCCGGTCGGTGCTCGGGTTGTGCCACGGGAACTCCATGGCGGCTGCGGTCCTCGGGCCGTAGATCCCGTCGTGCGCGCTCGTTTCCTGCGGGAAGATCTGTATCTGCACGTACTCCAACGCGTTTCGGGTGGCGGGCCCGTAGATGCCGTCGATGTCGTTGGGGCCGAAGGTATGGCCGTAGACACCCGTGGGGACGCTGTAGCAGTAGGCGAGCGCCTGCTGAAGAGCAACAACGGCTCGGTTCTGCGTCCCCTGGTTCATGTAGCACTTGACGGTGTTGGCCGACTTCGGAATGAGCATGTAGTACGAGTAGGCGGCCCTCGGCTTCATCTGGATCGCGCGGGTGCACTTGGGGGTTGCTGCGGCTGCCGTCGTCGTGTCCAGGGTCACGAGGCCGACCGACAGCATGGCTACGGAAAGAAGGCTTGCGGCAAGTCTGCGGGTTCTCATTTCGCTCCAGCTCTCTTGAGACGGCGGTCGGTGGGACTGGGTTCGCGGGCAAAGGCCTCGGCGAACGCGCAACAGCACGAGGGGACTTGCCCCGTTTCCGGCCCCGTCGATGGACCTTAGAGTCGTCATGGTTCGCCGACTTGGCCGTGCGTGCAGAGAACTTGGTCGGGGGTGCACAGCTTCGACTCGGCCTCGCATCGGGCATGCGCCCCGCGTGTCGACGCCGAAAGCGTTGCCCAGGGAAACGAATCCCGACAGACTGCTGGCGGGAAACAGGCATGCCACGGGGGGTCTTGTGGGGGAACGGGCCGAGGTGCTGCCGCAGCGGCACTGTCACCGAGGCGGACGACGGTGCGTCGGATGAGCCCGGTACTGGACACCGCGTCCCTACCACCGCGCGACCGGGAAGAGGTGGTCCGGCACGCGGTGTGGGAATCCCTGGTGGCCGTCGACATCGACCACCGTCCCCCGGCGGAGGACATCTCCGTACGCATAGGGCTCGGCGCCGTCGGGCCTCTCAGGGTGTGTTCGGCGCGGGCATCGGCAGTGACCGTCCGTCGAACGGCACCGCTGGCCCGCCAGGACGAGGAGCCGGCCGTCTTTCTCGGCCTGCAGGTGACAGGCACCAGCCTGGTGGTGCAGAACGGCCGCGAGTGCGTGCTGAACCCCGGCGACCTGGCCGTCTACGAATCCAACTCCCCCTACACACTGCTCTTCGACGAGGGAGTCGACCACCACTTCCTGCGCTTTCCCCGCCAACTGCTGGCGCTCCCCGAACGGCTGCTGCGGGACACGGGCACCGTGGCCCTGGGATCGGACAATCCCCTCGCGGGCATCGCCTTCACCTACTTCTCCCAACTCGCCGTCAACGACCGTCTGCACCGGCCCGTACTCGGCGACACCGCTGCGGAACCCAGTGTCGAACTCCTCCGAGCCCTCCTGACAACCCAGTACGGCAACTCCAGTCTGGCGACTGCTCCGTTGGAGGCGACGCTCGGCCTGCGCATCAAGCAGTACATCCGGGATCATCTTGCCGATCCGGATCTGTCGGCGGCACGGATCGCCGACGCGCACGGCATCTCCGTCCGGCACCTCTACGTGGTGCTGTCCCGCTCGGGAATCAGCCTCGGCGACTGGATCCGTACGCGCCGCCTGGCCGAATGCAGGCGCGAGCTGGCGGGCCCGAGCGGGCGGCTGCGGACCATCGCGGCGACCGGACGGCGGTGGGGATTCGTGGACGCGACCCACTTCAGCAAGACGTTCAAACGGGCCTACGGAATCTCCCCACGGGACTGGCGCGAACAGAACCGCCCCCGCCCATGACCGTGGCGGCGGGGCGGTGGTCATCCATGGAATTCCCCCATGGAAACGTCCCGGCGGAATTCGTACCAGAACGATCCTTCTTGGTAGACGGCGGCGTCGATTTCTCTGATCGTTTCCTGCACGCGTCGGGCGCCGGCCTCCCACTCCTCGTCATCAGATTCCTCCGAGTAGAAGGGGAAGATCTCCGTCAGGCATCTGACGCACTCCACGAACATACCCAGCGACGCATTGACCGGTGCCGTGTCATCGGGCTCGATCCCCGACACGACTTCTCCGGAATCCTCGTCCACGAATACGGATACCGCTACACCGACGGGACCGGGGGTCCCAATCGTCCCGAATCGGATCAACGACCGCCCCGCCTCAGCCGAAAAACGTACGGCCTCACCAAGGGATCGATAGGCGAAGAATTCAACCGGAACAATCAGTTCGGAATTGCCGCCTTCGACGGAAATTCGAATCAGGTCGATATCCAAATGGGCCACCAAGAGGATTGAGTGAGGAGATGCCGCTAAGGTCGGGCTTCCCACGCCGTGAGCCTGTCAAGCCCAACCAGTGCGTCTACCGCCTCGACAGCGTTCGGAGTGGCGAGTACGAGTACTGGGTCGGGCTCTCGGAGCAGGAGGCCGCTCCAGACCCGGAAGGTGGGACGGCCCTCCGTCCCGCTGGTGTCGAAGGAGATGGACCCCGCCAGCTCGTGCACCTTATTTTGCGCAGGCATCCAGAACGCCGGGCTGTCCACGAACCGAAGATGGTTGTGGCTGGTGAAGGGATACCACTGGCTCAACGCGCTCGCCCTGGCGGCCAGCACCAACTCCTCTGCGACGGGGGGAACCCACGAGTCGGTTCCCCGCACCGTGGCGTCGGCGGACCGCGCGCATTCCTCCATCCAGTCCCAGGCATCTGCCAGCGACAGCGGGGCGTTCGTCTCCATCCATCAAGTCTGGCGCAACGTGCGCGCGGTCGCGTTGCTCACGATGAGACGGTCTTGGTGTGGCGTACCCCCCGTCCACTGCGAAAATCGCTGGTCGCGGGTGCGGGCTCTCCGGGACCCTGGACACATGCCTCGACACCTCATGTTCGTGCAGTTGAAGTCTGGTTACGACACCGATCGTGGACCCTCGTGGATCGGGTGGGTGGACTTCTCGAAGACCTGGAGCACTGCGTATTTCCGGGGAAGGACGCTGCACCGGGCAGGAGGGATGTTCGACGCGAACTTCTACGACACACAGACCAATGAGGAGTTCTGGGTCTCCGGACCGAAGCGAGACCGCTCCGACACCCGATACGCCCCGTCCAACCCGGAAGTCGAGCCGGATGCCGTTGAGACCTATCACGCGTTCCTGGATGGCGCGCCCCTGCCGGGGCGGGAGAAGGGATGACCCCGGGCTCCCCGCGAGTGAGCTTGTCAGGTTCTTGATGGCCATGCTGCGGACCGAGCTCGACTTGTTCGGCCCGGTCGCCTCAACACCGCGAGCGACCACATCACCGTCACCCAGCAGGCTCTGGCCCAACTCCCGAAGAAGTACTGGTGCGGACGGCCGACTCCGCCGGCGGCACCCACGACTTCCTGAACTGGCCCACGCAGCGGGGACGGTGGCTGTCCCCCTCGGTCGGAACGGTCAGCACCGATGCCATCCATCAGGCCGTCCTGCTCGCCCCGCGTCCGCCCGGGCACCGCAACCGAACCCGACGCTAACGGGAACTGGTGGCCCGTTGATGCATCGAGCGGATCAGGACGAAGACCAGGGCGGCCAGGTCTGCCGCCCCGGCGGCGTCGTCCGCATAGCGCGTGGTCTGCAGAGGGCCGACCTGGTCCAGTCGGACTCCCTCCAGTTCCAGGACGTAGGCGAGAGCGAGCGTGGCGAGGCGGGCGTTGCCATCCGGGAAGGGGTGAAAGAAGGCCACGTCCAGATAGGCCCTGGCCGCGCGGGAGGCCAGGGGGACGCGCGGGTCCGCACTTTCGCGCAGACAGTGTTCGAAGTCGCGCTGGGTGTGCGGCGTCAGTCCGTAGCGTTCCCGGCCGCCCTTGGCGAAGGCGTCGCCTTGGCGGAACTGAACTTCAGTCGTGCCAAGGACCAGTTGCTGCCATTCAGCCAGAAGCCCACAGGTGAGAGGGCGTCTACGGCGAGCGTCTGTGCGTGACTGAGCCAACGCCGCGAGCAGTCGTTGGCCTCGTGCAAGGTCCGAGGAGCGGCCCCCCTCGGTGCACCAGATGGTGAGGCCGTCCACGATGGGCTCGACCGGGGCCGGTATCTGGCCGGCCCCGGAAGTCCAGTCGATCCGGCTTCTTACCTGGACCCATGCAGCCAAGGCGTCAGCGGTCACGGTAGGGCCGCACTCCGGTCAGATCTACAGCGATCTTCTCTCCCACTGCGTCGATCAGGGGCCGCGACGGCGTGGTCCAGCTCTTGAACCGTCCACCTATCGCGGTGTGTACCGCGTCCTTCGCGTCTTCCGGCCCCATGTCCGTGGAAGAAAGGAACCACGTCAGCACTGTGTGGCAGAGCCCGTACCAGCCGCATTCAGCACCCGTGCGGTCCACGACCACAGTCACGAGCCGGGTAGCCGCACGTTCCAGGTGCCAACTGCGATCCGCGGCATCCGCGCCCATGGGCGGAGCCAACTGGTCAAACCGTTCGGCCAACTCCTCCAGCCAGTCGCGCCACTCCAGCAGCGACGCGACCACGTTGGCGGCCGTTGCTGCGGGTCCGCCCACCGAATGGGAGGTGCAGCACCAGTGGGTGACGACGCCACCGCCACCGCCCTCACCAACCGCCCAGTGCCATCCGCAGGCCCACCGACCGTACCGGGCTGCCAGGAGCGCTGTGACCTCGGTGGTGAAGCGATGCTTCTCTTCCCACCCGGCACCGTCAGGAGGCACCATCGAGGCGATGACTGTGGTGATCTCAGATGCCTCCGCTTCGTCCCAGGCGAAGGCGATGAGGTCGGGATCGACGGCAGACCACGGCAACCAGGCCGGGGCGAGCTCGTAGTTGATGGCCGTGGTGTTCCTCCAGAACCAGGCAGGCAGGACAACTGAACGATTGTGTCGCAGGCTTGTGGCTTCGGCACGTACATTTCTCACGCTGCCGATCTACTGCCAGGAGACACAGGGCGACCCTGCCGGGCCATCCACTCCGTGCATGCGGCACTCGGCTGGAGACGTTCATCTTTACGCGGCTGAGCACTTCGGGGAGTACGCCGACAACTGGGCACTGATCACCATGAGACGGTGCCTCGGTCAACTGTGCCGCATCCAAATGTTGGGCTCGCGATACAGGCCCTCATCGGCGGACCGGTCGATGCTTAGCAGGCTCAGTCCTCCCGGGATCACATAGTCACCCGACTCGGGGAAGGCCATGCCGGTCCAGCGCTCCCATTCGGCAACCGTGCCGGTCATCGTCTGCGAGGCGGGAGCCGCTGCCAGGATCTCGGCGCCAAGGCGCTGATGGGTCCGGACCCAAGGGTCGAGCGCCATCCCGTCTTCTCGGCGCCACCTCATGAAGTTCTCGATTGGTGTCAACGGGTAGTGGGCCTTCGTCGTCGGTCTGAAGTTCCCCCCGCGAACTGGACAGCGGGTGTCTACGCTGCCGGGACGAGGTTCTGCCTGAGCAGGGATCGCGTTTCGAGCGGGGTGACGTACC
>NZ_JBEPBM010000048.1:0-42881 GCF_040299205.1 Streptomyces sp. NPDC000983
TCGCAAACTGCGCTGCAGCACCACGAGGATCACCACCGTCGTCCGCGCCATCGTCACTCTCGAACTCACCAGCTGATCAAGATGGAAACGGCTCAATGCCCGCAAACTGCAGTTTCGTGCTTTTCCTCTACTTGGGGACGTATGGGTAAAAAGACCTCTGCTAGCTAGGCCTCCGTAAGGAGCACGCTACAGGCTCCTGGCCCCGAGAGGGCGACCAGCAAACCTGAGGACCAGATACTCCCAAGTGACGCGCCCCGGCTAACATCGGGCATCCCTCTTCCGCACGTGCGGAAGAGGGCCCCACCGAGCATCGTCAGCGAACAGCCTCGCTCTACGGAGCGCTTCCGTCGTTTTTCATGTCGTCAACACGAGCCAAAAAGTCACGGTGCGCCCTCAGGGTGTCATCGAGGAGATCGTGCCAGCCTCGGATTTGGATTCGGTCGTCGTTGGCGACCGAGGATAGCGAGACGCTGCTCAGCTTGTCCTTGTGATCGGCAATAAACGTGAGCTTGCGGACGGGGAATTGCTTTCCCAATGCTTCCACCTGGTTCAGGAACTCATCCAAGTCTGCCAGATAGTTCACGGCACGTAGATACTCGGCGTCGCTCAGGTGATAGTCCATCCGCTTAATCTCTACGATCCACAACGTTCCGGAATCATGCAGCAACACGAAGTCAGGGCGCTTCGTCTGCCGATTGATCGCTGTGGTCACCAGCGCAACGCCATGCTTTTTAAAGTACCAGGATTCGAAGGATCTACGTACCCTTTCCAACGATTCGTTCATACCAAGAGGGGTCCACTCCGGAGCCAGTAGCCAGGGGGCCTGCTCCAATAGCTCCTGGAGAGGCTGCTCCAACGTGGAGCCGTCATCAATGAAGGCCGCAAGCTTGTTTACAACTTCGATTCGCTCTGACGCAACCTGACCGAGCGAGTACATCTCGGCAATTCGCGCCTTCTGGAACAATCCGAGCACGATCTCCAGTGGACTACCAGCATCTTCGGCCACTTCATGTAGAGCATCAAGCAGTGTCCGATGAGGGCCAATTGTCTTTGCAAGCTGGTAGACCTTCTCTCGATGCTCCGGATCAGCGATGGCCTCCCTGTCCTTATCGCTCACCAGGAGTTTTGCAGCTTGCCTTACAGATTCTTGGAATGCCTTGTCTCCCGGGGCGTCCGCTTCCAATCGAGTTTGAAGGTTGGTTGCCTGCTCAAAGTCGTTCCAAGTTTCCTTCTTCAGTGAATTTCTGCCGCGTGCACCCAGCTCACGCATAACAGCGTGACCCCACTGCCGCAGCGCATCACCATAGTCGGAACTCCAAATGATATCCTGCCGGTCGGATCGGATCAGATCTTCTCCGTCGTCCAACCACTCAGCGTGAATTTCGCCGACTAGATACGAACGAATACTGTATTCGCCAAAGAATCCTTGATTGATGCCGAAATCGCGCGTCATGGAGACGATCTTTCCGCGTGAATAGATCCTCACACCAGCCATCGCCTCATCCCGATAGGGTTTCTTGCTGTACGCAAGCCAACCCGAGATTGGAAGCTCTTGGCCCGACGTCGTCTTGATGCTGCGGTCGGCTAGGTCGATGCGCGTTTCTGGCATCAACTCGATGTCCAACTCGCCGAGGCTGAAGGTCTCTGGAATCAGCGTATTTTCCGTGTTTACAATCTCGACATTCCAGTCTGCACGCCTGATTCCAAATCGCGCACTCAGTTGACGATGCAGCTCCGATCCGCTGGGCACTCGCTTGCGCCTGAAGTCGCGAAGCTTCACGGTTGTCCCATGCTCAGCGGACCAAGTTCCATCAAGCGGGCCAGGCAACGGCCGATACTCGTCATCCGTGTCAGAGAGGATCTCATTCAACGACAGAACAAGGTGAGCGACTTTATACCCCCTCGCCGTCTGCTCCCCTCCCGCCGTGATCACTTCAACGGTCTCACAGATCCCGAAGGGAGCTAGCTTGCCAATCCCTTTGCGCCCCATGACCGGTCGATCTTTGTCCCGAGACTTGTCTTTACCGAACCGCTTACGGCGATCCGAACCGACGGCCAGATAGTGCGAGTTGACTTCATCCGCAGTCATTCCATGACCGTCATCCGAGACCGTGATTTCGTAGGTCGCCCCAGCCCCATCCAAGAAGACGCCCCACGGCAACTCGACAGTCACCCGTTCGGCGTCAGCGTCGTACGCGTTTGCGATAACTTCTGCGAGCACCGCGGACACCCGGTCGTACATCTTGATGCCGAGTTTGTCGACTGTGAGGCGACTAATCCTCATCACATAGGGTTTGCCGGTTACCTCCCCGACACCCGTAGCGCCTCGCTCGCGGTCTCCACGGACTTGACGAGGGACATCCCCTCCGATGAGGCGATCCCCCGCAGGCTCACCTGACTGACCAATACCGCTCTCGTCTCGCTGCGTCATCACGGCTCCCCAATCCCTGACGGCCACTCACTGACGACGATGCCATCAAGGACCCCGTCGTGCGGCCAGTTTGAAGGGCCGGGCACCCAAGTGCTAGATGGCGCTAGTGCTTTGGAGCGACCCCATGGCTAAGATCGCCCCATGTCTAGACCGAGTGCCATCGACCTCTTCGCCGGGGCCGGGGGCGCTACGCGGGGTCTTCGAGATGCTGGGTTCCGCGTGCTCGCCGCCGTAGAAAACGACCCGGAAGCCGCCGAGTCCTACCGCAGGAACCATCCGCGCGTCCTTCTTTACGAGGCAGATATCAGACGTGTGCCGGCACCGCAGATCGCGAAAGCCGCCAAGCTGAAGCGCGGAGACTTGGATCTCCTCAAAGCTTGCCCGCCATGCCAGGGTTTCTCGTCATTGGCCAAAGGTGAAGTGGACCAAGCAAGAAACGATCTGGTACTCGATGTCGCCCGTTTCGTTGACGTTTTCCTTCCCAAAACACTTCTGCTGGAAAACGTTCCCGGGCTACAACGCGATCGACGCCTACCGCTGCTTCTAGACGAACTCGAATCCCTTGGTTATTCATTCATGAGAGCCCTTCTCGACGCCAGCACATTCGGCGTCCCCCAACGGCGAAGGCGTTTCATCCTGATAGGAGTCCGTAGAGACGTCGGACAGTTGCGTCCGGAATCAGATCCGTTGAGCTACTTGCCTAAAAGCTTCCTGACTACTCAGAAGACGGCACGCCAAGCTCTCGCGCACCTTGCTCGACATTCGATGCCGGATGATCCGCTAAACACTCACAGGAAGAGCAGCGATAAAGTCTTTGCCAGGATCTCTGCGATTCCAGTGGGTGGGAATCGCTTTGACCTACCAGAGGAACACCAGCTCGATTGTCATCGCAAGCTTAACAATCGGTCGGCCTCGGGCTCATACGGCCGCGTCAAACTCGACGAACCTGCTCCTACCATGACGACAAGGTGTACTACACCAGCCTGTGGAGCCTTTGTTCATCCGATCGAGAACCGTGGACTAACACTACGAGAGGCAGCAACCTTTCAGTCATTCCCTGTCACTTATAAATTCCACGGCTTCTACGGATCTATCGAGCGGCAGATCGGAAATGCTGTGCCGGTCAGGATGGCGAAGGGTTTGGGCTTGATTGCACGGTCCATCCTTGACAATTCAAGCCCAAATAGATCAAATTTCCCACTACTTAAACAGTGAGCCTCTTCAGCCGCCGATCCAACGAGCGAGCAACCGCTGGGCATTGACGACGGCGGTGAGTAGGAGGGGCTTCCGCCCCGCCGGCCCAGCCACGCCCCTAGACGTCACCTATCAGCGGCCACCCTGAAGAGGCTCAGTGAGCACAAAGGTCCGCGGCCTCCACTTCCTGGGCTGTGACCGTCTCGTTGGGACGTTTAACAGGGCCTCCGAGCAGCTGGCTCGGAGGCCCTGCTACGGCTCGACCATGGGTCTCGGGTGTGGAGGAACACTCGCATGGCTCATCAAAGTTGCCCGGTGCACGACACTCTATGAACTACTGGCATCGACAGCCACTAGACAAAGGTCGACACCGTGGATTCAAGACGCGATTGCGGAGCCCCGTTCCCTGGAGAACTCTGGGCCTACTGGAGTGGATCGCTCTACCCAGCAGCCCAAAAGCTAGCAGAATCATTCGAGTCGGCTCGCGTAGAGAGTTTTACAGTCGAAATCTCAACCGATTATGTGGATCCGGCGACCGTTGGACGCTTGCTGGAATACATCGACTTCCAATTTAGATGGGCATTGGCGATTGAGCCCTTGCTCAGGGAGGATGCAGCTTACGCGGAGGCTGCCGGATTCCCTATCCATGTCACCCCTCTACATTTTAAGTCTGGCCTCTTTGAGATCGTCGAGGCCGAAACAGGATCTTTCAAGTCGCGCATGAAAGCCACTGCGGCAGCAATGACTGTACTTGGCGGGGCGGTTGCATCATTTGGCGGCGCTTTCACGGCAATTACGGGGATGAACCCGTGGGATTTCGTAGTACACCGCGACGGAACCAGTGTCGAAGCCCCCGTCATTCCACACTCAGCAAAAGATCAGATCGCCCCAATCTGCCTGAATCCGGCCCCGTTTGACATCACGGTCGAACTTAAGATGTCGAATGGCGAGACAGTGAAGGTTGTGGCTAAAGTCCCACAGGGGCACTCTCCGAGTAGCGATCACGTCTACACCGAAATGCGACTGAAAGCCTCGATCGAGGACTTTTCTCGTCCGGCCGAATAACTACTTAGGCGCCCCTGGGTGCTTTTGCCTGAACCGTAGATGGATCTAGCACGTTCAGCTCAAGCTGCAAATCGGAGACGCTCTGGATTGGGCGCGCGGTCCACGAAGCCGTGCTCCGCCGACCGCGCGCGACGCTGGGCGAGCCATCCAGAGACACGTGGTCCCCCATTTACTGCCACGCCCTCGCGGACTGTACGAACGTGACCGAAGTGGTGCGCGAGGTAGTAGCGCTGAAGTGCTTCATTTGTCGTCCAAGCATCCAGACGCAACCACTGTGCTCCTGCGCGATATGCACGATCACCAGCCCAATCAAGCAACCTGCCGCCTAGATCTTGGCCTGCGTATTCCCGAGCTACAGTGAGCTTGTTGACGAACATCGACGGTTCGGTCAGTTCATCATCCGTCCACAGCCCCTCTTCAGCGTCAGGGGTGAGCGTGATCGTCCCAGCGGTCGCATGTCCGTCTCGGAGCATAAAGACGGTACCTGCCTCAATCGTCGCCAACAGTTTGGCTGCGGGATACGGGCGGCTCCACTGATCAGACCCAAGAGACCGCAACCAGACTGCAGCTTCCTCTCGAAAAGCAAGCAGTTTGGTTACGTCGTGCGGTTCTGCCTGGGTGACAATCACGGGGTCTCGCTTCGGGCGGACAGGTCGCCGATCTCGTAGTTCATGCGGTTCAGGTCTCCTCGGAAGGTCGTGATCGTGCACCGGATCGGACGGCCTGCCGAGTAACCGGTGCGGGTCCAGAGCATCACGGGCACACCAGCTCCGATCTCCAGCAGTCGAGCTTCCTCGGGCGTGGGCATCCGCGCTGCGATCTCGTCGAAGTACCCGACCTGCTCGATGCCTCGCGAGGCGAGGTACCGAGTCGTGCCTTCCTCGATGTCACCCGGCTCAGCCAGGCGCGGCGACTCCTCAACTAGCCAAGCCGGATAGTAGGTGGCCTGCGTGGACCATGGCACGTCGTCCACATAGCGATGACAGAACCGCAGTACGGCCTTCGTGCCTGCCGGAACGTTGAGGCGCGCAGCTACATCCTTCGAAGCCGGAAGCATCTCTACCCGGAACGTCTGATGAGGCCGACGGCCGGCGTTCGTTACATCCGTGCTGTATGCGTCCCCGTTCTGAGGGAACGTCAGGTTCTCGAACCGCGAGGCGTTCAGCTCGAAGACCTCGTGCGACTTCACCTGGTACCCGAGACCCTGGCTGGAGGCGATCAGTCCCTCACTGACCAGCAGACTTAGCCCGTTGCGGATCGTGTTTCTGGACGCGTCGAATCGCTGCTGCAAGTCGTTCTCAGACGGCAGCCGCGCTCCCGGCGCGTAGGTGCCATTGTCGATCTCGCGGCGCAGGATGTCCGCGATTTGCCGGTACTTCGGCTGCTTGGTCATAGCCCCATCATGGCGCACTCGCGCAACTTGTTGGTACATGTACCCCAACCCCCCTTGACTCTTCACCGTCCGTGGGTGCAGCATCACTACATCCGCTTGTACCAACAAGCTGAGCAGGTGGTGCAACACCACCGAGTTACGCATTGCTCCGTTGATGGCGTCCAGAGGAAAGCCCGCAGGGGTGAGTACGAAGGAAGCGCGGGTTCTTTGACAACTAAATGGGGATCACGCCGCCTCTCCTCGGCCAAGCAGGCGGCCACGCGGGACTTCTCGCGTGATGCACAGCGCATGCCCACCTTCCGCAGCTCATCTGCTGCGGCCGGCTGCCTCCGCTGCTCGTCTCATACGAGCAGCGCTAAGGGGAGCCGGATCTACCGACTTCAACGGCGCGCGGCCCCGGTGCTGGAACACCGAGGCCGCTGTCCGGGCCGTTCCTGTCTGAGAGGAACACGACCCAATGAACCTCATCGTCACTGTTCAGGAAGCTGTTACCGCGTTCGCCGACTTCATGGAGCCGACGGACGCAGAGCTGGACGCGATCGAGCGGGAGATGCCCGCGATCCTCGCGGGCATCGACCAAATCGACGCGGAGATTGCCGCGCTGGAGCTCCGGCCGGCCGAGCTGTACGCCCGCCGGGCGCGCCGCAAGGTGCTGGCCACCCGGGTGGTGTTGGCCAACCGTGCCGACCGCGAGGAGGCGGCGTGATCCGCATCGTCACCGCGGCCCGGCTCGAACGGCTCGGAATCGAGGCGAGCGAAGCCCGTGAGCACGCCAGGCGGACCAGCGGGGCGGCACACGACGCCTTCGGCCGGCACGTGCGGGAGCTATACAAGGCGACCGGCCGGGCGGAGCGGGCCGAGACGGTGACCGCGGAGGTTGGCGTGCTGCTCGCCGGCGCGGTGGCGGAGTTGTCCGTGGCGCAGCAGGAGATCCTGCTGAAGGACCTTGAGATCCGCCGGTTACGCGAGGAGCTGCGCGGCGGGCCGCGGGCGGGTGATCCGCTGGCGGTGCTGCTGCACCACGGCGAGCCGGTCGCCGTGTACGCCTGCCGTGAGGACGCGTTCGCCGACACCGCCACCCACGGGTTCCCGCCGGATCATCCGTGGAAGCCGTGCGATGAACGCCCGGCGTCCGCGTTCATCTGGCGGTGCGAGACGTTCACGTACAACCCCGCTTCCAACGGATTCCACCGCGCCGGCCTGTCCGTGCCGAGGGCGTTGGGGGGTGCGGCGTGAACAGTGTTCAGACGCGTTCAGCCGAGCGCGCCCTGTCGGGCGGCACGTGGCTGATCGTGTGCGGGGCGATGCTCTACTCCATCCTCACCGTGACACCGCTCATGGCCGCGCACACGGCGGATGAGTGGGACTGGACGGCGCCAATCCTGCCTCTGGTGGTGGATGCCGCGGTGGTCATCGTGGTCAAGCTCGACGACGTCCTCGCCCGCCTCGGAGGAGAGGGCGGCCCCTGGCCGGTCGTGCTGCGGTGGATGACCGGACTGATGACCCTCGCCCTCAACACCGCCGACTCCGCACTGAAAGAGGACCTGGTCGGCGTGGCTGTCCACTCGGTGGCGCCGCTGCTGCTGATCGTCACCGCGGAGACCAGCCTCGCCTACCGCCGGGCCATCGCCCGCGCGGTCGCCGCCCAGGAAGCCGCGCAGCAAGTAGAGCGGGAGCGGCGCGAGCAGGCGGCCCGCGAGCGTACCGAGCAGGTGGCCGCGCAAGCCCGTGAGGAGCGCGAGCACGCCGCGCAGGTGCAGCGTGAGCAGCGCGACCACGAAGCCGCACTCGCCCGCGCACAGGCCGAGCGCGAGGAACGGCGCATGCGGGAGGAGCGGGAAGCTCAGCAGCGGGCGGAGGTGGCTGCGCGGGAGATCCGTGAACACCGTGAACGCGAGCGTGAACAGCGTGAACAGGAGCGTGAACGGGCCGAACAGGAAGCCGCCGCCCGCCTAGCCCGCGAGCATGCGGAGCGGGAGGCGCGTGAACGCCGTGAACACCAGCAGCGGCAGGAGCAGGCCGAGCGTGAACGCGCCGCACTACTCGCCCGCGGCCCGGCCAACGGCAAGCTCCCCGAGGACGACGCCCGCCGGATCGTGACCGCCGCGTTCGCCGCGGAACTGTCCGTACGCACGGCCGCCGAACTGTGCGGCTGGTCGGTCGGATGGGTGTCCGCCCGCTACGCCGAACACCGCAACCCCGGCGCTGGCGGTGCCGAGTTGGCCATCGCGAGCACCTGATGACCACCCTCCCCGTCTACCGGTGGCGGCTCGCCCCGGACGGACTGGCCACACTCCGCCAGCTGCGCGCGCTCGGCCTGCGGCCCGGCGGGCAGGACGTCGCCGCGCAACTCGAACGCCCCCGGCGCCATGGCCGCCCACCCCTGGTCGCCTACCTCTACCGGGTAGACCAGGCCAAACCGGTCCGGCCCATGACGCCGGCGAAGTGGGCGGCCCTGGCCAAGGCAAACACCGCCCGCAGGCTCTGCCCCGAGTGCGGCAGGGATGCCGGATACGTGATCCCACCGACGCTCGGCACGTGCAGCCCGTGCGCCTACCCCGAGGAACAGCGCGCCGCCTGAACACCACTCCTACACAAAGAAGTCCACGTGAAAGACGCACGTCACCGCGTTCTGATCACGGGTGCTGTCGCCGTGAGTGCAGCCCTGGCCGCGGCCATCGGAGTGCGGCTGTCCGGCTACGGCGTGCCTGTCTCGCTGCTGCTGGCCTGCTGCCTGTCCTGCGCGGGCACGTTCTCCAACCTGCTGTTCCGCCTGGTGGATGCCTGGTCAACGACCACGCACCGCTGCACGCGGCCCGGCTGCAACTTAAGCGTCAGCCTCACCCGCGCGGAGACCCGGCGCTGGCAGGAGATCGCCGCACAACACCCGCACCGCAGCACCTGAACAGCGCCCTCACCTGATTCGGCAGGCCCGGCCATACGCCTCCTACAGCAACCGGCCGGGCCCTACTCCCCATAAGGAGTGCTCACAGCATGACGGAACTCAGCACCGAGCCGGTAGTAGCCCCGGCTCCCCCCACCGCACCGCCCCCGCCGCCCGACGGTCCGCCCGTCAAGGCTGCGAAGGAGGTGGAACACACGCCGGGCGGCTGGCCGATCGTTCCGCTCGCCCTGTCCGGGGCGAACAGCACGGTCGGCGCGGTCGCCGCCGCCTCCCTGGTGGGCGGCCCGGTCGCTGCGGCGGTCGCCGCGACCGGCATGGTCGTCCTCGGCACGGTCGCCGCCACCCGCTCCCGCAAGCCCAACCCCCGCCACGACGCCCGCCGGGCCGCAGCCCGCAACGCTGGCCGCGCCGCGGCCCGCACGTCCGCGCTGCGCAGCCCCAGTGCCAGCACCCGCGGGAGTTCCGGCAGCGGCTCGGGGGGCCGATCGGGCAGGATGCCCGGCCAGAACCGCCGTACCACGGCCCACCACGGCGGCCCCACCACGGGCGGAAAGCCCCACCACAAGCCCGACCACGGCAGGTCAAAGCCCACCGCGGGCGCGGGCAAGGGCGTTGGCCGGTTGGGTCAGGTCAAGGCGCTGCGCATTGCGCAGCGGTCCGCGGCTGGCTCGCGTAGTGCGCAGCGTGCGCAGACCACCAACGCGCGGCGTGCAGTGGCCGACGCGCGCCGCAACGCCAAAGCCAGCCCGGCCGGCGGCCGGTTGGGTAAGCGCTCTGGCCTCGGTGGTCGCCTGTTCGGTGGCACCGTACGCAAAGCCCGCGGCGTGCGGGATGCGGCGATCGCCAAGCAGCGCACCGCACGCGACGCGAAAACGCGCGGCACAGTGGCTGCGCAGCGTGCGCAGGTCCGCGGCCCGCTTCCACGGCCGCCGCCTGCTCGCTGCGCTGCTCGCCCTGCCGGTCGGTCTGCTCGGGCTGGTCACCACGCCGATCGGCCGCAAGTTCGACTTTCCGTGGCTGATGTACCCCGGCCGGCGCCTGTTCTGGCGCATCGTCCGCACCGCCACCGCACAGCGCTCCCAGCGTGACGCGGCGATCCGCCAGGTACAGGCCGAGCAGGAGGCCGCCGCCGACGCGGCAGCGGCCGAGGACGGCACGAACGGCCTGGGCGAGCAGGTGGAGCGCCCGCCCGCAGACACCCCCACCCCCATCAGCACGAACACCGAGGTGAGTGAAGGAGAGCACGTGTCCGGTTTCCGGTTCGAAGAGGTCGCCTCCGAGATGGAGCAGGCCGCCAACGAGTACGACCCCGAGAACGCCATGGAGATCCTCGCCATGGTCGAGGGCCTGCCCGCCGCCCTGACGTCGGTGGCGAACGTGATGAAGATCCTCGCGGAGCGCTCCGACTCGGAGTTCCCGCTGGAGAAGGAGGTCGCGGACGGCTTCAACGACATCTTCGGCGCCCTGATGAGCGCGGTCGCGGTCGCGGAGGACATGGGGCCGCTGTTCCGGCAGGCGCACGAGCAGGACATCGCCCGGCACGAGGACCCCCGCAACGGCCCCGAGGCCGAGAAGGGCTGGAACGTCTGATGACGAGCAGCACCGCCACCACCAACAAGAAGGTGAGGCAGCAGGTGGGTAGTGGTCCGGTGCTGGACTGGGCGGCCGGTCACGGACCCGTGACCGGCGCTCTGTCCGCCACCACCGGAGCGTTCGCGCTGGCCACCACCGGCGCCGCCACCGCCATGCCCCCCGGCTGGGTCCTCGCCGCCGGCGCCGCAGGCGCCCTCGGTCACACCGTCGCTGGGCTGCGTGTCCGCAACGCCGGCCGCACCCTCGCCACCCGCGCCGCGTCATGGCTGGTCGGTGCCGGGTGGACGACGTGGGCCATGACCACCGGCCCGCTCACCTGGGCTGCCCTCGGTTCCCTGGCCACGATGGGCATCGGGATCGGCGCCGCCGCACGGTCCGCCGCGCTGTTCGAGGAGGCGCGGGAGGAGGAGGCCATCGCCGCGGAGCAGCGGCAGATCGCTCAGGAACTCTCCGCGGAGCGCCGGGCGATCGCCGCGGAATGGGTGGAGCGGATTCAGCGGATCTGCTCGATCTTCGTGCGGGTCCTGGCTGTGGAGATGTGGCCCACCGGTACCGGCTACTCCCTCGATCTGGAGCCACAGGGTGGGATCACCCACGACCGGATCGCCCAGTACACGGTGGCCTTGTCGGCGGATGCGAAGCTGCCGCACGGCTGCACCGCCGCCGCCACCCCCGGCATCCACCAAGGCCGCACCATCTTGGACGTCACCACCGTCAACGTCCTCAAAGAGGCGCTCGACTACCCCGACGACTACAGCCGCCTGTCCGTGCTGACGGGCCTGCCGTGGGGGGTGCGGACGAACGGGGAGAGGGTGTCGGTGTTCCTGCGGGAACAGTGCGCGCTGGTGGTCGGGCCGACCGGTTCGGGCAAGACGAACATGGTCCACGGCATCCTGACCAGCTTCGCCCGCGCCGATGACCTGCTGACCTGGGTCATCGACCTCAACGCCGGCAGCGCGGGCCTGCCCTGGGTCCTGCCCGCCCTCAACGGCGAGTTGGAGAGCGCGGACGGCAAGCCCGTCCGGCCCGGCATCGACTGGCTCGCCTCCACCCACGAGGAAGCGATGCTGATGCTCGACGCGGCGCTGGCGATCGGCCTGCATCGCAAGAAGGCGTATCAGGACCTGCTCGCCAAGGCCAACACCGACCTGCTGCCGGTCAGCGCGAGGATTCCGCAGATCATGCTGGTCATCGACGAGGGCGCGGAGATCCTGGTCAGCACCGACCGGCAGATGAAACTCCTCGCCAAGAAGATCCTGGAAGTCATCCGCATGCTGCGCGCCATGGGCGTACGCACTGTGCTCACCGCCCTCGGCGCCACCAGCAGCGTGCTCGGCAACCTGATGATCCGCCGCGAGGGTAAGGTCCGCGTCGCCCTCACCGGCGGCGAGACCGAGGGCATGGACCTGTCCAAGATGTTCCCCGGCCGACGCGGACTCCGCGTCGAGCAGGCCCCCTACAAGGGGGCCGGGTTCCTGGGCACTCCGGAGTCGCCCGCCGCGCTGTTCAAGGCGTGGCGCATCCTCCCGAACCAGATCCGGGAGATCACCCTCGCGACCTCCGACCGGCACCCCCGTCTGGACGACGTGTCCGCCAAGGCCGCCGGGCCCGCGTACGCCCGCCGCTGGGACACCGACCGCACCGCATGGATGCGCGACCTCACCCCCACCGACAACCACGACCACAGCCCGACCACGTCGGACGGACTGAACCTCTCCGCGCTGCGCCAGGTCGAGGGCGGGGCGGGGTCATCGGAGGACGAGATGCTGCGCAGGTTCCGGGAGGAGATCGACGCGCAGTTCGCCACGACCACTGAGCCGAACAGCTCGGACGGCGTGCCGGGGCGGCCGGCGGGGCTGGATCTGTCGGCGCTGCGGGAGGAGCAGGACAGCCCCGCCCAACAGGCCGCGCTCGCCGCCCTGATCGCCGCCGGGCCCGACGGGACGGGAGCGTCCGCGATCGCCCGCAAGCTCGCGGACGCCTTCGGCACGACCCGCCAGACGGTCGTGGGGTGGCTGAAAACGTGGACGGCGGACGGCACCGCCGTACGCGTCGGTGAGGGCACCAAGGCCCGCTACGTCCACCGCTCCTACCTCCCCGAGCACTGACCGCTTGTCGCTTGTCGCCCGCACTCGAACACATGGCGTCTTCCGGGCCTTTGGGGCGCGGAAACGGCTTGTGAGCTGGGGGACGACAAGCGACAAGACAAGCGACAAGACAAGTAGGGCGACAAGCCGCACGACAAGTGAGACGACAAGCCGGACGACAAGCCACCACCCATACGTACGGGCCCGCGCCCCCAGTTGGCGCGGGCCTGTGGCCTACCCCGAGGGAGCCCCGAATGAGCCAGCACCACCCGCCCGGACAGTTAGCCCCGCATGTACCCGCCGACGAGTGGCAGCGCGCACAGGCCACCGGGCAGCCGATCGTCATCGTCCTGCCGACGACCGCCCCGGCCGGTATCCCGTGGCGCCGAGTACGGATCCCGTTTGCGATCGCCGGGGCGGTTGTCGCGGGCGGCTGGGGGCTGGTTGCCTGCCTGTGCCTGCTACTCGATGCCGCGGCCCACGCCGCAACCGTCGTTGCCGGGGTCGCCGGACCGATCGGCATCGGCGGGATCACCCTTCGCCTCGCCCGCTCCAAGTAGCCCCGAGCCGCCCCACAACGGCTCGACGCGCGGCCGGCCCACGGTCGCGCAACCCGCAACCTGGCGCCCCGATCCCCGAGGCGGCACCGCGCCCACCGCCCTTCACTCCTTCTACCAAGCGCAGGGGGCAGAGGGGCCGCAGAGGGGATGTCCGGCCCCGACCACGCCGAAAAGGTGCCCGCCACCAGCGCAAACACCGAGTGGCCGAAACGCGTGCCGCAACCTCTAGCGCAACCTCTAGCGCAGCCCCTTGGCGCAACACATGGCGCAACAGATGTTGAGCCCCCAGGCCCGAGCCTTGGCCGGTCAGAGCAGCGACACAGCAGCCACTCACCGGCAAGGCTCCAACTACCGCACCCACAGCACCTGCTGACTCAGGAGGACTCCCGCATGCCCGAAGACGAGCAGTACTGCGACGACTGCGCCGACTACGGATGCCCCGGTCACCGCGAATGCGACCAGTGCTTCGACGACATCTGCACCGAGTGCGGGGGCTGCGCCTGTTCCGAGACCTATTGCCCCGGCGCCCTTGCCCACGCCACCGGCGCCGACTTCTAGCGACACCAAAGGGCGGCCCCTCACGGAACGCCCACTCCCGATCCCGCACCCACAGGTACAGCCGACGAAGGAGACCGCATGTCAACCACCGTCGCCGACGCCACAACGCTTGCCCGCCAGGCAGCGGAAGCCGTCCGCGAGTTCAACCACCTCACCTTCCCCAACTCCCCCCAGCAGCCGGGCCTGACCTGTCCGGGTGAGGCGTACGACGCCGTCGCCGCGCTGAAGACCTTGGCCCAGCGGCTCCCGCAGGCCATCGAGCAGATCGGGACCGCGCTCGATGTCCTGAGCGCCCTGGGACACCTGGGATCCGCCGACGGCAACGACCCGGCCCGGCATGTCGCCGCCACCCAGGAGTTCCTGAGCACGGCCATGGAAAGCGCCGGCGGCCTCAGCCAGTGCCTGGAACTCGCACACAGCGCCGTCAGCCCGCTCACCTACAACGGCCCCGACAACGGGCCCGACGAGGAGCCGTGCGGCGAGGGCATGTGCCAGTGCCACTGCATCGGCGACCTGCACCCCTGCGGCTGCGACTGCCCCCACCCCGACGACTGCGACTGCCAGCTCTGCAACGCCCGCGACCTGTACTAGCTACGCCAAGGGCGGCCCCCGCTCACGCCAATGAATCCGGGGCCGCCCTTGCCAGCCAGTCACCTTCAAGGAACTGGAGACATCCAGCATGACCGACGACACCGCCATGCCGCGAGTACCGGACCGCCCGGAACGCGTGACCATGCTCCGCACCGAACCGAGCCCCGACGGCAGCACCGTCCTGACCCTGCTCGTCCCCGGCCCGCTGCTCGTCATGAACGAGCACCGCTTCGCCCTGGACCCCCAACTGACGTGGGCCCTGCTCCACAACCTCAACCGCGACCTGGACGGCATGACCGACCCCGGCCCCCGCCCCGAGGTCACCACCATGCTGGAAGCCCTGCGTACCGGCGACCGCGCCGCGTTCAGCGCCGCCCTGGACGACTACAACCAGCACATCCTCAACCTCTGGACGGACCAGGGGGCAGACGCATGATGCGCCCCACCGACACGGGGCAAGAGCCCGACTCGCCCCCGACGATCGTGGCCCTGTGCGCCGGCTACGGCGGCTTAGAAGCCGCGATCCGCTCGCACGTCGGCGGCCAGGTCGCCGCCTACGCCGAGAACGACCCGTTCGCCGCGACCGTGTTCGCCCACCGGCATCCCGGGGTGCCCAACCTCGGCGACATCACCCGCGCCGACTGGGACCGGGTCCGGGACCTGTACCGGCCGGACGTGGTCGGGGCGGGCTTTCCCTGCCGCAACACCTCCAACGCTGGACGAAGGGACGGAATCAATGGCCAGTGGTCACGGGTCTGGAAGAACGTCGCTGAGGCTGTGGGCGTCCTTCGACCGCGCCTCGTCTTCCTGGAGAACGTGGCGGCGCTCCGCTCGCGGGGGCTGGACGTCGTCGCCGCGGACCTGGCCGCGATCCGGTATGACCTCCGGTGGACATGCGTACGAGCTGGTGACCCCGAAACCGGCGCCCCGCACGAACGGGACCGTTGGTTCGCAGTTGCCCATCCCGCTGATGCCGACCCCCACCAGCTCGGACGGCACTGGCGGCCCCGGCACCTCGCCGAAACGGCGGGGCGGGCTGAACCTGCGCACCGCAGTGACCCGACTGCCGGCCGCACCACAGCCCTGAGCCTGGTCCCCACCCCGGCCGCACGCGACTGGAAGTCCGGCGCATCCAACCTCATGGACCGCAACGCCCGACCCCTGAACGAGTTCGTCGTCAACCGGCTTCCCTACACCGGCTCGTGGGTCTCCACCGACGGCACCGACTACGGGCCCGCCATCCGACGCTGGGAACGCATCACCGGCCGCCCCGCCCCCTGCCCCACCGAACCCGGAACCCGCGGCAACCGCCGCCTGTCCCCGATCTTCACGGAATGGCTCATGGGCCTGCCCGACGGCTGGGTCACCGCCGTCCCCGGCATCCCCCGCAAGGAACAACTCCGCATCCTCGGCAACGGCGTCGTACCCCGCCAGGCCCACCACGCCTACGGCTGGCTCCTCGGAACCACCACCGCCAAACCGACCTGGGAGGTGGCCGCATGAGCAAGCCCTTGACCGCCGAACCGGCGTGCCTGCCCATGCTCGCCTCCGCGCTCACCAGCGCTGAGCGAGGCTGGCCCGTCATCCCCCTGCACCCCCGTGCGAAGCGGCCCGCAGGGCACGCCGAACGCGACTGCCCGCGAACGGGCCGCTGCGCGGGCGGGCACCGCAAGCCCGAGCAACGCGCCACGACCGACCCCAACCTGATCCACGCCACATGGGCCACGCGCCCGTACAACGTCGGGATCGCCACCGGCCCGGCCGGGCTGCTGGTCATCGACCTGGACCCGGTCAAGCCCGAAGAGCCGAAAGGAGCGCCTGACGGCGCCACTTCATTGCAGGCGCTCTGCGAGCGCGCCGGACAGACCGTGCCTGCCACCTACCGGGTGCGGACCGCTCGCGGCGGGGAACACCTGTACTTCACCGCACCTGCCGGGGTGCGGCTGAAGTGCAGCGCGGGCCGGCTCGGCCCTCACATCGACACCCGCGCCTGGGGCGGCTACGTCGTCGCCCCCGGCAGCAGCACCCCCGACGGCACGTACGAGGTCACCGGCGACGCTCCCGTGGCCGAACTGCCCGGCTGGCTCGCCGCGTTGCTCAGCGAGCCTCACAGGCCCGCCGTGGCGCCTGTCCGGGTCCACGACGGCACCCTTGCCGCACGGACCGCCCTGGAACGGGAGTGCGCGGTCATCGCCGCCGCATCCGAGGGCGGGCCGAACGGCCGCAACAACACCCTCCACCGAAGCGCCTGCAAGGTCGCCCGGTTCGTCGCATGGGGCGACCTGCCCCGGGACGTGGCGGAGCAAGCAATCCAGGGGGCGGGGGAGTCGACAGGGCTGCCGCCGGCCGAGTGCCGCACGACCATCCGCAGCGCCATGGACTGGGTCCTCACCCACGCCACACCGCGGCCGGCAGCTTCATGAGCGGCCCCGACTCCCCCCGCCTGGATTGCCCCACCCTGTCGGCCACCGGCCCGCGCGCCGCCCCACAGCCTGTGGACACGGGGACCGCGGGCGAGCCGAAAGGCGCCGCCCGACAGGGCGTCGTCACTGCCCTTCCACGCTGGAACCGCGCCCCGGCACGGCCAGGCACCGACCCCACACCGGACAGCCCCGGGATCCGGGTGTTCGCCCCGCCGGTCTACCGACACCACTACGACGGCGCCCGCTGGTCCACCAGGTCCGGAGCCCTGCCTACCGCCGCCTACGCCTGCGCCTGCGGGCAGACCGGCACCGCCACCGGCACCGACGACGTGGCCGCACTGGTCGGCGAATACGACTACCACCAATCCATCTGCACCGGGGCGCCCGCCGCAACCCCGGAAGGGAGGACCGCCGCATGACCGAGCCGAACATCATCGACGGTGCCGCGCTGCTCGACGAGGTGGAAGCCTTCCACCGCCGCTTCAACGTCTTCCCGCACGAGTCCGCCTACGTCGCAGTCGTCCTGTGGGACGCACACGCTCACCTGCTCGACTGCTTCGAGTCCACCCCACGCCTGGCCTTCCTGTCCCCCGAACCGGGATCGGGCAAGTCCCGGGCGTTGGAGATCGTGGAAACCCTCGTGCCCAACCCCATGGCCGCTGTCGACGCCTCCGCCGCCGCGCTCTTCCGCTCAGCGTCCGGCATCGACGGCAAACGACCCACCATCCTCTTCGACGAAATCGACACCGTCTTCGGCCCCAAGGCCGGCGACAACGAGCAGCTCCGGGGCTTCATCAACGCAGGACACCGCCGCAACCGGCCGATGTTCCGCTGCGTCGGCGACGGCGCCAACCAGACCGTGCAGGCATTCCACTCCTACACCGCCGTGGCCGTGGCCGGCCTGGGCTACCTGCCCGACACCATCCGGGACCGCTCGGTCAACATCCGCATGCGCCGCCGGGCCCGCAACGAGAAGATCGAGCCCTACCGCACCCGCATCCACGAAAAGGAAGGGTTCGCGCTGCGCGACCGGCTCGCCGCCTGGGCAGAGCAGGCCGCCGAACACGTCACGGGAGCCTGGCCGGACATGCCCGAGGACATCACCGACCGGCCCGCCGACGTCTGGGAACCCCTGCTCGCGGTCGCGGACGCTGCCGGCGGGGACTGGCCCGACCGGGCGCGAGCCGCGTGCACGGCCATGGTCACCGCTTCCAAGGCCAACGACAAAGGCAGCCTCGGAGTTCGGCTCCTGACCGACCTGCGCGACCACGTCATGGTCGGCATCGACCGACTGCCAACCGTCGCCATCCTGGACCGGCTCAACGCCCTGGACGACGCACCCTGGGCCGACCTGCACGGCCGGCCGCTCGACAACCGGCGCCTGGGCAAGATGCTCGCCGACTACATGACGGCCGACAACGAGCCCATCACCTCACGCAACATCAAGACCGGCGGGAGCGTCCTCAAGGGCTACTACGCCTCCGATCTGTTGGACGCCTGGGACCGCTACTGCCCCCCACCCCCCGAAAGTCCGCTACCTCCGCTACCACGCACCGAAACCCTCGTCTGACCAGCGCGAACGCGGTAGCGGCAACCCTCACCGGCCGCCGCTACCACGCCGCTACCCACCCGCTACCGCTACCCCTTCCCGCTACCCCGAACAGGCCCCTGACCTGCGCGGTAGCGGCAGTAGCGGAAGTAGCGCCCCTCAGAAGAGGGGCCCGACAGCCCCGCGCCCTTCCCGTCTTCGCCAAGGAGTGGCATGGCCCGGCCCAAGATGCTCAAGCTCCCCGAAGTCCTCGAAGAGATCGAGATGAGCCGCGCAGCCTTCTACCGCATGCGCGCCCGCGGCAAGGCACCCAAGCTCATCAAGCTCCCCAACGGCCAGCTCCGCTGCCGCCGCGCCGACCTTGACGCCTGGTGGTCTTCCCTGGAAGACGCCGCCTGACCACCACCCTCACACCCGAGAAGCGAGGGGCCTGCTTCCGGCGGGCCCCTCTGGAGTTCATATGGCCCTGACCTACGACGTCCGCCTCTATGCCATTGAGGTCCGTAAGGATCGCCCGAAGCAGTACCGGGTGCGCTGGCTGGTCGGCGACCGGAAGCACTCCAAGAGCTACACGCTCAAGGTCCAAGCCGAGGGGCGCCGCTCGGAACTCATGTCCGCCGTGCGGCGCGGTAATCAGTTCGACGAGGAAACGGGCCTGCCCGTTTCCGAACTGCGCGCCAAGCAGGGCGCCATCACTTGGTACGAACACAGTCGCGCCTACGTGGACCGTAAATGGGCGCTGGCACCCGCGAAGTCTCGAAAGAACTACGCCGATGCGCTGGCCACCATCACCCCCGCGCTCGTGAAGACCAAGGCGGGGATGCCCGATGCCGCCCTGATCCGGCGCGCGCTGTACGGATGGGCGTACAACCGAAACCGCTGGAACGAGAATCCGCCGGACGATGTGGCGCGCACCCTCGCATGGGTCTCCAAACACTCCATGCCGATCTCCGAGTTGGAGGACCCGGCCACCGTGCGCCTGGCCCTCGACGCGCTGTCCCTGAGGCTCGACGGGAAGGAAGCATCGCCGCGCACGGCCAAACGCAAGCGCGCATGTCTGAGCGACGTGCTCGGACTGGCCGTGGAGGAGCAGTACTTCACCATTCCGGTCAACCCGATCACGGCCGTGAAGTGGACCGCCCCGAAGTCGGTGGAGGAGGTGGACCCCGAGAGCGTTGCCAACCCTCGCCAAGTTCGGGCGTTACTCGCCGGAGTGCGAGAGCAGGGACCGCGTGGGCGGCACCTGGAAGCATTCTTTGGGTGCCTGTACTACGCAGCAATGCGTCCCGCGGAGGCCGCCGCGCTCAAGGTAAGCCAGTGTCACCTCCCTGAGAGCGGATGGGGGATGCTCACCCTTCGGCAGGGAGTTGTCCGAGCCGGACGGAACTGGACGGACGACGGAACGGCTCACGAGACACGTCATCTCAAGGCCCGCGCCAAGAAGGACTCCCGTCCAGTTCCGATCCCGCCGCACTTCGTGCGACTCCTCCGGCAGCACATCGGCACGCATGGCACGGCGCCCGATGGTCGGCTGTTCCGGACAAACCGCGGCGGCCTGCTTCAGGAGACCGGATATGGGGAGGTGTGGGCCAGGGCCCGAAAGGATGTACTCAGCGAGTCGGAGACTGCCTCGCTACTGGCCCGGCGCCCCTACGACCTGAGGCATGCCGGGGTGTCGTTCTGGCTCAGTTCTGGAGTGGACGCGATGGAGTGCGCCCGTCGCGCCGGCCACAGCATCGCGGTGCTGCACAAGGTGTACGCCAAGGTGCTTGACCAGACTCGGGAACGGGCGAACAGCCGGATCGATGCGGCTCTCCGCGAGTGGAACGAGCCTGAGTGACCATGCTCACCCCCGGGGGACACCTGGGGGACGCACCCTGATCGAGCATGGGATTCGGGCGGTACGGGGTGAGACACGTCCGTGTCCCGTCCGCAGCAGATCGAACAGGGAGAGCAAAACAGAAACCCTCTCTGATCAGGTACGTAACCTGATCAGAGAGGGTTTCCCTCAGCGTGGCGGCGCCAGGATTCGAACCTGGGAAGGCTGAGCCGGCAGATTTACAGTCTGCTCCCTTTGGCCGCTCGGGCACACCGCCGGGGATGATGCCTTTCGAACGGGCTTTCGGCCGCGTTCCCTGGCAACGACGTAAACAATACCCGATGGGGAGGGGTGCTCCGCCACTCGATTCGTCTCCGCCCCGGGAGGCGGGGATGGCTAGGCTTGTCCGGATGCGGTCCGGCCCCACGCCGGGCTCGGCGGTCGCCCCCACGTACGCCGATACGCACCTGACCAGCACCCCGATACAAGGAGCCACAGGACATGGCCGACTCCAGTTTCGACATCGTCTCGAAGGTCGAGCGGCAGGAGGTCGACAACGCCCTCAACCAGACCGCCAAGGAGATCTCGCAGCGCTACGACTTCAAGGGCGTGGGCGCCTCGATCTCGTGGTCCGGGGAGAAGATCCTCATGGAGGCGAACTCCGAGGACCGGGTCAACGCCGTCCTCGACGTCTTCCAGTCCAAGCTGATCAAGCGTGGCATCTCGCTGAAGGCGCTGGACGCGGGCGAGCCGCAGCTCTCCGGCAAGGAGTACAAGATCTTCGCGACGATCGAGGAAGGCATCTCCCAGGAGAACGCCAAGAAGGTGGCGAAGATCATCCGCGACGAGGGCCCCAAGGGCGTCAAGGCCCAGGTCCAGGGCGAGGAACTCCGGGTCAGCTCCAAGAGCCGCGACGACCTGCAGACCATCATCGCCCTGCTCAAGGGCAAGGACTTCGACTTCGCCCTGCAGTTCGTCAACTACCGGTAGACCGGACGGGACACGGCACGCCGGCTCGGCCGGCCGTCGCCACGGGGAGGGGTGGGCACCCGGCCGGTGCCCACCCCTCCCGTCTTCCGGCCGCGGCCGGGGCCCGTGTCAGTCGCGGGAGTTGCCGAACAGGATGCGGTAGGCGACCAGGAGGACCAGCGAGCCGCCTATCGCGGCCGCCCAGGTGGCGCCGTCGTAGAAGTCCTTGGTGACGGGGTGGTCCAGCCAGCGGGCCGAGATCCAGCCGCCGATGAACGCGCCCGCGATGCCTATGACGGTCGTGCCGACGAAGCCGCCCGGGTCCCGGCCCGGCAGCAGGAACTTGGCGATGGCTCCGGCCAGCAGCCCCAGGATGATCCAACTGATGATGCCCATGCCGTGAACCTGCCCCTCCACGCTGTTCCTGCACTGTCCGTGCGGTGTGATCTTCGTCAGGGCCTACGGTGCCCGTGCCACTGTTCGCCTCCTGTTGGGGGCGATGACGCCGGCACCGCGCCCGGCGGTGGGGACGATCAGTAGGGTTCGGCGCATGAGTCAGTCCCCCGCCGGGCTCCGGCGCACCCTCGGTGTGGGCGACGCCGTCGTCATCGGGCTCGGCTCGATGGTCGGGGCCGGTGTCTTCGTCGCGCTGGCTCCTGCGGCGCGCGCCGCAGGCACCGGGCTGCTCCTGGGCCTCGCCGTCGCGGCCGTGGTCGCCTACTGCAACGCCACCTCCTCGGCGCGTCTCGCCGCCCTGTACCCGGCCTCGGGCGGCACCTATGTGTACGGCCGCGAGCGGCTCGGGGAGTTCTGGGGCTACCTCGCGGGCTGGGCGTTCGTGGTCGGCAAGACCGCTTCCTGCGCCGCGATGGCGCTCACCGTGGGCGCGTACGTCTGGCCGGATCAGGCGCACGCGGTGGCGGTGGCGGCCGTGGTGGCGCTCACCGCGGTGAACTACGGCGGTGTCCAGAAGTCAGCATGGCTGACGCGGGTGATCGTGGCTGTGGTGCTGGCCGTTCTCGCCTCCGTGGTGGTCGTGTGTCTGACGTCCGGGCAGGCCGATGCCGGGCGGCTGGGCATCGGGGCCTCCGGCGGTCTCGGCGGGGTGCTTCAGGCGGCCGGTCTGCTCTTCTTCGCGTTCGCCGGGTACGCGCGGATCGCCACGCTCGGCGAGGAGGTCCGGGATCCGGCGCGGACCATCCCGCGCGCGATCCCGATCGCCCTGGGTATCGCGCTCGCGGTGTACGCGTGCGTGGCCTTCGCGCTCCTGTCCGTGCTCGGCGCCGACGCTCTCGGCGCCGCGACGGCTCCCCTGACCGACGCGGTCCGGGCGGCCGGGGTGCCGGGTCTGGTGCCGGTGGTCCGGGTCGGTGCCGCCGTGGCCGCGCTCGGCTCGCTGCTCGCGCTGATCCTGGGCGTCTCCCGGACGACCCTCGCCATGGCCCGCGACCGGCATCTGCCCGCCGCCCTGGCGGTGGTGCACCCCCGGTTCCAGGTGCCGCACCGGGCGGAGCTGGCCGTGGGCGCGGTGGTCGCGGTGCTGGCCGCCACGGTGGATGTGCGCGGTGCCATCGGGTTCTCCTCCTTCGGTGTGCTGGCGTACTACGCGGTGGCCAACGCCTCGGCCTGGACGCTGGGTCCGGGGCCGGCCGCGCGGGCCGTGCCGGCGGCCGGGCTGCTCGGCTGCGTGGTCCTGGCGTTCGCGCTGCCCTGGACCTCGGTGGTGACGGGCACCTGCGTGCTGCTGGCGGGCGTCGCCGCGTACGGCGTACGGCGACGGCTGCGGGCGGCGGCGTAGGCAGTACGGGGGCGGTTGGCGGTACGGCGGGCCACCAAGCCGTGTCGGAGCCGTGCCGGACGCGACTCGGAGGGGCCGGGGCCGATCTAGCGGGTCCCGGACGTCCGTATGCGGAAGCCGGGCCATGGAACCATGTCCATGTCGTCGTTCGCCTCCTCGTACCAGCCGGTGCCCTCGACCCAGGTGCGCAGCCAGGTTTCGAGGCTGTGGGCGTCCACGTACCAGGCGCTGTCGCTGGTGTCGGCGTTCGGCTCGAAGAGCAGGACCGTCGCCTCGGGGGCGAGGCAGTCCACGCACGCGTACATGGCGCAGCCCCAGTGGGATATCGGCAGCACTCCCTCGGGCCACGGCCAGTCGGGGTCCCTGCGCCCGCTCTCGCGGTTGGCGAGGTACTGCACGACGGCGGCGGGCTCACCGGAGGGCGGGCTGTCGAGCAGGGGCAACAGGCCGTACTCCGGCCCAAATCCGCCGTCTCCTATGCGGAGGTACAGCTCGGCGAGCAGGGGCGGGAGCGGGAAGCCCAGCGCGGCCTCGGCGCGGGCCGGGGCCGCCCCGTCCACGGGCTCGGGGAGGGAAGTCCATCCCCAGGGGCGGGTGTTGCGGGCCTTGTCGGCCACCCGCTCCAGCAACTGCTCGATCTCGGTCATGCGTTCATGATGCAAGCCGGCACTGACAATCGGGCCGGCCTGTGGACAACTCGTCGGGCGGCGACGGGTGAGGGGGCCCTGTTACCAGCGTGACGACGCGAACGCCTCGTCGGTCCGCACGATCTCGCGGCCCAGCGGCAGCAACGACACCGGGATCAGCTTGAAGTTCGCGAACCCGAGCGGGATGCCGATGATCGTGAGGCACAGGAGCACGCCGGTGACGATGTGCCCGAGAGCCAGCCACCAGCCCGCCAGGACCAGCCACAGCACGTTGCCGACGCAGGACGGCGCACCCGCGTCCCGGCGTTCGATCGTGGTGTACCCGAAGGGCCACAGGGCGTAGACGCCGATACGGAACGCGGCCACGCCGAACGGGATTCCGATGATGGTGATGCACAGCAGGACGCCCGCGAGCAGGTAGGCGAGGAACAGCCAGAAGCCGCTGAGGACGAGCCAGATGACGTTCAGGATTGTCTTCACTGGTGGGGACCTGCCATCTTCTCGAGCCGGGCGATCCGCTCGGCCATCGGCGGGTGTGTGGAGAACATCTTGGAAAGCCCCTGCCCCGGGCGGAAAGGGTTCGCGATCATCATGTGACTCGCCGTCTCGATGCGGGGCTCGGGGGGCAGCGGGAGCTGCTTGGTGCCCGCCTCCAGCTTGCGCAGTGCACTGGCGAGGGCAAGCGGGTCGCCGGTGAGCTGGGCCCCGGAGGCGTCCGCCTCGTACTCCCTGGAGCGGCTGATCGCCATCTGGATGAGGCCGGCGGCGAGCGGGCCCAGGATCATGATCAGCAGCATGCCGAGCAGGCCGGGGCCGTCGTCGTCGTCCGAGCGTCCGATCGGGATCAGCCAGGCGAAGTTCACCAGGAACATGATCACGGAGGCGAGGGCGCCGGCCACCGACGAGATCAGGATGTCGCGGTTGTAGACATGGCTGAGTTCGTGGCCGATGACCCCGCGCAGTTCGCGCTCGTCGAGCAGGCGCAGGATGCCCTCAGTGCAGCACACCGCGGCGTTGCGCGGGTTCCGGCCGGTGGCGAAGGCGTTGGGGGCCTCGGTGGGTGAGATGTACAGGCGGGGCATGGGCTGTCTGGCCTGGGTGGAGAGCTCGCGGACCATGCGGTATAGCGCCGGGGCCTCGAACTCGCTGACCGGGCGGGCCCGCATGGCGCGCAGCGCGAGTCTGTCGCTGTTCCAGTACGCGTACGCGTTGGTGCCCAGCGCGATGACGACAGCGACGACGAGGCCCGTGCGGCCGAAGAAGCTGCCGATGACGATGATGAGCGCGGACAGTCCCCCGAGGAGTACTGCGGTCCTGAGCCCGTTGTGCCGGCGGTGCACGGTACGCCCTCCAAGTCGTGCCGCAGGGGAACCCTTTGCTGGTCGATCCTCGATGCCACTGGTGTCGTGGTGACACGTCCAGTGGACCCTCCCGTACTGGTCAACGCCAGGCGAGAGGCTGGGGTTCCCCGGGGCACGCGGCCGTGCGGGTGGGCCGTACGGGTGAGGGCGGCTCCGTGTCGCGCGAGGGGGCGGGTGCCTGCCCGCCCCCGCCGTCGGGCCGCTACTTCAGGGCGACGCCGTCGCCGGTCGCGTTCACGGAGGCGACGGTCGAGCTGCCCGCGTACGACCAGCGCCAGTAGCCGGCGGCGTTCGCGGTGGTGGTCGTCGTCAGGTAGCCGGCCGAGTCCGTGGTGACGGTCTTGACCGTGGTGTACGTGCTGGAGCCGGACTTCCTGAACTGGAGCTTCACCGGCTGGCCGGCATACCCGGCGAAGGTCGTGGCCGCGTCGGTGGTGGCGCGGGTGAGGCGCCCCTTCACGGTGAGCCTGCCGCCCTTGGCCACGGGCTCGGGAGAGGCGTCCACGGTCAGTTTCGCCACCTTCAGCAGGGTGACGGAGTCGCCCGTGGAGACGGCGGCCGAGGAGGTGCCGTTCTCGGAGAACGCCCAGCGCCAGGCGCCGGAGTCCTTCGCCGTGACGGTCGTCCGCAGCTTGCCGTCGGCGTCGGTGGTGGCCGTCTTCACGGTGCTGTAGGAGGTGGCACCGGCCTTCTTGAACTGGAGCCGCACCGATTGCCCCGCGTATCCGGCGGGGATCGCGCTTCCGTCCACGTCCCGGGACTGCCAGTCCGGCCGGGTGAGCTGCCCGGTGACGGTGAGCGTGCCGTCCTTGCGCGCGGGCTCGGGGCCGGCGTTTCCGGTCAGCGTGGTCTGCTTCAGCAGCGGGACGCTGCGGCCGGGGAGGTCCTCGTAGCCCACGTAGCTCGTGTACTGGAGGTACTGGGCGCCGTCGTAGGCGTATCCGAAGATCCCCAGGTACACCGGCGCCGCGGCGGAGTTGTACAGGACGCCGGGCGAGATGACCGCTGTTCCGGTGCAGGTGCTCACGGTCGGCGTGGTCTGCACGCAGCTCATGTTCTGGCCCGTCTCGCCCTCCAGGAAGATGGGCTGGCCGCCCACCACGAGATTGGCGTCGATGGTCGCCAGGCCGCCCGAGTCCTCCTGGATCTGCGCGGTGACCGGGACCGTGACGGGGTCCTTGCCGCCCACCACGATGGGCTTGCCCCCGTTGATCGTGACGCTCTTGAAAGCGGTGTCGTTGTACGCCGCGTGCGCCTGCGGCGCCAGCAGCAGTCCCCCCGCGGTGGCTGCCGCGAGGAGCAGCGCCGTACGTCGCGCTCGTGCCAAGGAATCCCCCCGGAGGATCAGGCTGTGACGTGGCTTCGACCGGCACGTCCGTTGATCGATTGGCCGAATCCTGTCACAGGCCGCGATGACCCTTGGCCACAGGTTCAGAACAGGGCTGTGTCGGCGAAGCGCAGGACCAGCTGGGGGGCTCCGGACAGGGCGACGCCGAGTACCGCGGTGACGGCGATGGCGGCCGTGACGGGCGCGGGGCCCCGGTGCCGTACGGGCTCGCCCTCGGGGGCGCGGAAGAGCAGGGCCGTCCACTGCAGGTAGTAGAACAGCGCGATCACCACGTTGACGGCCATGACCACGGCGAGCCAGCCCAGGCCCGCGTCGACGGCCGCCGAGAAGACGGTGACCTTCGCGAAGAGGCCGATGATGCCCGGGGGCAGTCCGGCGAGGCAGAGCAGGAAGAAGGCCAGGACGAGCGCGGAGAGAGGGTTCTTCGCGTAGAGACCGCGGTAGTCGGTGAGGCGGTTCAGCGGGCGGGTGCGGCCCACCAGGGCGGCCACCGCGAAGGCGCCGAGGTTGACGGCGCCGTACATGAGGGCGTAGGCGAGCGTGGAGCCGACGGAGTGCTCGGGGTCGTCGGAGTACGCGGCTGCGGCGATCGGTACGAGGAGGTAGCCGGCCTGGCCGACCGACGACCAGGCGAGCAGCCGTACCGCGCTGTACGCGCGCGTGGCCTGCTGGCGCAGGGCGCCGACGTTGCCGACGGTCATGGTGAGGGCGGCCAGCGCGGCGAGGGCCGGGCCCCAGACGTCGGCGTAGGAGGGCAGGGCGATGACGGTGATCAGGATCAGGCCGGAGAAGCCGACGGCCTTGCCGACGACGGACAGGTACGCGGCGACCGGGAGGGGCGCGCCCACGTAGGTGTCGGGGACCCAGAAGTGGAAGGGGACGGCGGCCGTCTTGAAGGCGAAGCCGACGAGGGTGAGGACGACGCCGGTCTGGGTGAGGGTGTGGAGCTGGCCGTCGACGTCCTGGATGCGTTCGGCGATCTGGGTCAGGTAGAGGGTGCCGGTGGAGGCGTACACGAAGCTGATGCCCATCAGGCTCACCGCGGTGGCGGTGACCGAGGACAGGAAGAACTTCAGGGCGGCCTCGGAGGACCTGCGGTCGCCGTACCTGAGGCCGACCAGGGCGAAGGCGGGCAGGGAGGCGACCTCCAGGGCGACGACCAGGGTCGCGAGGTCGCGGGAGGCGGGCAGCAGGGCGGCGCCGGCGGCGGAGGAGAGCAGCAGGAACCAGAACTCCCCCTCCGGGAGCCGCTTGTCGGACTCCTTGAGGGCGGTGACCGACAGCAGGGCGGCCAGGAGGGCGCCGCCGAGGACGAGGAGCTGCAGGACGAGCGTGAAGCGGTCCGCGGTGTAGCTGCAGGTGTCGGGGGCTCCGGTGAGGCAGAAGGTGGAGCGGTCGCCGTCCAGGAGGGGCAGCAGCAGGAGCGTGGAGGCGGTGAGGCCCGCGACCGACATCCAGCCGAGCAGCGCCTTGCGGTCCTCCGCGACGAAGAGGTCGGTGACCAGGACGACGAGTCCGACGACCGCCGCGAGGGTGGGCGGCGCGATGGCGAGCCAGTCGACGTCCTGGACGACGGACGCGGCCAGTGGCTGGGCCAGGGAGCTCATCGGGTGCCTCCTGCGAGAAGCTGCTGCACGGCCGGGTCGGTCAGGCCGAGGAGGGTTTTCGGCCACAGACCGGCGATGACGGTGAGGGCGACGAGCGGGGTCCAGGCCACGAGTTCGTACGCCTGCACGTCGGCGAGCTTGGGCGCCTGCTGCGGTACGGCGCCCATGCACACCCGGCGGACCACGATCAGCAGGTAGGCGGCGGTGAGCAGGGTGCCGAACGCGCCGATCGTCATGAAGGTGAGGAACGCCGGGCGGCTCAGGCCCTCGGCGGGCTCGAACGCGCCGAAGAGGGCGAGCATCTCGCCCCAGAACCCGGCGAGGCCGGGCAGGCCCAGCGAGGCGACCGCGGCGAAGGCGAGCAGGCCGCCGAGGCGCGGGGCCTTGCCGTACAGGGCCGCTCCCGTCTCCTCGGCGAGGGTGTCGAGGTCGGTGGTGCCGGTGCGGTCCTTCAGCGCGCCGACCAGGAAGAACAGCAGGCCGGTGATGAGGCCGTGGGCGACGTTGGCGAACAGGGCGCCGTTCACTCCGGTCGGTGTCATGGTCGCGATGCCGAGCAGCACGAAGCCCATGTGGCCGACGGAGGAGTAGGCGATGAGCCGCTTCAGGTCGCCCTTGGCGCCCTGCTTGGCGAGGGCCAGGCAGGCCAGGGATCCGTAGATGATCCCGACGACGGCGAACGCGGCCAGATAGGGCGCGAAGTCGGCGAAGCCGTCCGGGGTGATCGGGAGCAGGATGCGGACGAACCCGTAGGTGCCCATCTTCAGCAGGACGCCGGCCAGCAGGACCGAGCCGACGGTCGGGGCAGCGGTGTGCGCGTCCGGCAGCCAGCTGTGCAGCGGCCACATCGGGGTCTTGACCGCGAGCCCGATCCCGATCGACAGAACGGCGATGACCTGCACGGATGTGGTCAGGGACCGGCCGTTGTCAGTGGCGAGTGCCACCATGTCGAAGGTGCCTGCCTCAAGCCCGATCAGAAGCAGGCCCAGCAACATGACGACCGAACCGAGCAGCGTGTAGAGGATGAACTTCCAGGCGGCCTGGGTCCTGCCCGCGCCGCCCCAGCGGGCGATGAGGAAGTACATCGGGATGAGGACCATCTCGAAGGCGAGGAAGAACAGCAGCAGGTCGAGTACGGCGAAGGTGGCGAGGGTGCCGGACTCCAGGACGAGCACCAGGGCGACGAATGCCTTCGGGGTCGGCCCCGAGGGCATCTTGAAGTACGAGTAGAGCGCGCACAGGAAGGTCAGCAGCGCGGTCAGGACCAGGAGGGGGAGTGAGATGCCGTCGATGCCCAGGTGGATCCGCACGTCCAGGGCGGGGATCCAGCTGATGTCGGTCGTGGCCTGCATCTTCGAGGGCTGGTCGTGGTCGAAGCCGAGCACCAGGACGATCGCGGCGGCGAGGACCGCGCCGGTGACGGTCACGCCGTGCCGCAGCACGGCCTGCTCGGGCGACTTCCCCTTCAGTCCGGGCGGCGCCGGCAGCAGAGCGGCGGCGGCGCCCAGGAGCGGGCCGACGACGACGAACGCCAGAAGAAACTGCATCACGGACTCGTTGATATCGATCACGCCTGCTCACGCTCCCGCGGCGACGAGGACGGCGGCGACCGCCAGGACGACGGTTCCGGCGAGCAGCGCGCTCACATAGGTCTGCACATTGCCGGTCTGGGCGCGCCGTACGGCGATGCCGAGCCAGCGGGGCAGCGCGCCCGCCCCGCGGACGTAGGTGTCGACGACCTCGCGGTCGAGGAACCGGACCAGGCTCGCTCCCGCCTGCACCGGACGCACGAACAAGGTCGTGTACACGGCGTCCAGGTGGAAGCCGACGGCCGCGTGGCGGTGCAGCGGGCCGAGCAGGAGCCGGCCGGGGTCGGCCGGGTCCGGTGCGGAGGCCACGTCTCCGTAGGCGGGCGCGTGGCCGGCGATGGCCTCGGCCTCGACCAGTGCGGCGTCGCCCTCCGGGTGGGCCGCGACCGCGCCCAGCGGGACGTGGACCGCGAGCACGGAGGTGTGCCGCCAGGCCGCGTAGGTGATGATGCCGCCGACCAGGGCCATACCGGTGCCGAGCACCGAGGTGGTCAGGGTCGGGGCGAGGTCCCGGCCGTCGAACCAGTCGGGGAGCGTGCCGTAGGCGAAGCCGCCGAAGGCGAGAGACGGGACCGCCAGCACCCACAGCACCGCGGTCATGGTGACGGGCTGCCGGCCGTGGTCCGGGGCCTGTTCGCCGTGGCCGCGGAAGGTCAGCAGCCACAGGCGGGTGGCGTAGGCGGCGGTGAGCACGGCCGTGAGCAGGGCGGAGATCAGCACGAGCCAGCCGGCGGCGCCGGGGGCGTGCTCGGTGTGTCCGGTGGCCACGTGCTCGGCGGCGCCGAGGACGGACTCCTTGGAGAAGAAGCCGCTGAAAGGCGGGATCGCGGCGAGCGCGAGGAGCGCCACGGTCATCGTCCAGTAGGCGTCGGGGACGCGGGCCTTGAGGTCCTTCATCCGGGACATCGCGGCCAGTGAGTTGGTGCCGGCCGCGTGGATGATCACGCCGGCCGCGAGGAACAGCAGCGCCTTGAAGGCGCCGTGCGACAGGAGGTGGAAGACGGCGGCACCGCGGTCGGCGACGGCGAGGGCGCCGGTCATGTAGCCGAGCTGGCCGATCGTCGAGTAGGCGAGGACGCGCTTGATGTCGTCCTGGGCGAGCGCGGCGAGGCCGGAGCCGAGCATCGTCACGGCTGCCATCGCGGCGAGGACGACCATGGCGGCCTGGGAGGCCTCGAACACCGGGAGGAGTCGGGCGACGAAGTAGACACCGGCGGCGACCATCGTCGCGGCGTGGATCAGCGCGGAGACGGGCGTCGGGCCCGCCATCGCGTCGGGGAGCCAGGTGTGCAGCGGGAACTGCGCCGACTTGCCGGCCACGCCCGCGAGGAGCAGCAGCGCGATCAGCGTCGGGTGGTCGAGGCCGCCGCTCGCGACGGTGCCGAGGATCTTCGTGATGCTGAACGAGCCGGCGTCGGTGGCCAGCGCGAACAGACCGATCAGGAAGGGGACGTCGCCGAGCTTGGTGACCAGGAACGCCTTGAGGGAGGCGGCACGGGCCTCCGGGGTCTCCCAGTAGTGGCCGACCAGGAAGTACGAGCAGATGCCCATGACCTCCCAGCCGACCAGCAGCACCATCAGGTCGCCGGAGTAGACGACGAGCAGCATCGCGGAGGTGAACAGGGAGACGAGCGCGGCGTACGAGGGGTAGCGGGGGTCGTCGCGCAGGTAGCCGGTCGAGTAGATCTGCACGCAGCTGGCGACGAGGCCGACGACCACGGCGACGAGGGCGGCGAAGCCGTCGATGTGCAGGGCGAGTTCGATCGGCACGGAGCCGGTGGGCGTCAGCTCGGTGGCGGCGTCCAAGGTCCGGTCCCCGCCCAGGTCGACGGCGACGAGGACGGCGAGGACGAGGGAGGTGAGCGTCGGCAGGATCGCCAGCGGGCGGACGTAGCCGGGGGCGGTGCGGCCCAGGAGCAGGCCGGCGGCCGCGCCCAGGAACGGCAGGACGGGGACGAGGACGGCGAGGGTGGTCGTGGTCACGCGGTGGCCTCAGCCTTCTCGTCGGCCTGCCCGTGGGCTGTCCCGTCGGCACCGGGCTCGCCGTCGGGGGCGTCCGGGGCGTCGCTCTCGTGGCCCTCGGCGGTGTCGCGGAGCTTGTCGATGTCCGCGGTGCCGCGGTTGCGGTGGACGGCGAGGACGATCGCCAGGCCGATGCCGATCTCGGCGGCGGCGATGGCGATGGTGAACAGGGTCAGGGCCTGGCCGGAGTGCAGGGTCTCCTCGGCGGCCCGGCTGAGCCAGACGTCGAAGGCGACCAGGTTGAGGTTGACGGCGTTGAGCATCAGCTCGACCGACATCAGGACCAGGATCGCGTTGCGGCGGGCGAGAACGCCGTACAGGCCCGTGGAGAACAGGAGGGCGGAGAGCACGGCGGGATAGGCGAGGTGCATCAGCGGGCGCCTTCCTTCTCGTCGGCCGCGGGCGTGGCGTCGGCCTTCGCCTTGCGGGACAGGACGATCGCGCCGACCAGGGCGGCGAGGAGGAGCACGGAGAGGGCCTCGAAGGGGAGGACCCAGTTCTGGAAGAGGGCCTTGCCGGTGACCTCGGTGGAGCCTGCGGGGGCGCCGTCGAGGTCGATCCAGGTGGTGCGGAAGGCGTCGACGACCACCCAGATCAGGGCGGCCGCGGAGGCCACGGCCACCGCGAGGGCTACCCAGCGGTTGCCGGAGTCGGCGTCCGGGGAGCGGCCGATGGGGGCCCGCGTCAGCATCAGACCGAACAGGAGGAGCACGACGACGGAACCGACGTAGATGAGGACCTGCACCCAGGCGATGAACTCGGCGGTGAGCAGGAGGTACTCGACGGCGAGGCCGCCGAGGGCGACCACCAGCCAGAGGGCGGCGTGCACCAGCTGGCGGGTGGTGACGGTGATCAGGGCCGCGCCGAAGGTGACCAGGCCGACGAGGAGGAAGGTGATCTCCACGCCGGTCGGGGAGAGGAAGCCGTGGGTGTCTGCGGCGAGGGTCACGACGCTCCCTCCTCGGGTTCGGACGCGGTGGGCGGGGCCGGGGCGGGTGGGGCCGGCGTGGGCTCGGCCTGGGCGGCGGCGAGTTTCTCCGCCGTCTTGCGGGCCGCGGCGATCTCCTTGGGCTCCTCGGCGCCGGGGTCGAGGGCGGGCGGTGCGGGAACCGTCCACATCCACTCGCGGAGCTTGTCGCGCTCGTGGGTGAGTTCGTGGATGTCGGTCTCGGCGTACTCGAACTCCGGTGACCAGAAGAGCGCGTCGAAAGGACAGACCTCGATGCAGATACCGCAGTACATGCACAGGGAGAAGTCGATGGCGAAGCGGTCGAGGACGTTGCGGCTGCGCTCGCGGCCGCCGGGGGCCGCCGCCGGGACGGTCTCCTTGTGGGAGTCGATGTAGATGCACCAGTCGGGGCACTCGCGGGCGCAGAGCATGCAGACCGTGCAGTTCTCCTCGAACAGTCCGATCACACCGCGGGTCCGGGGCGGCAGGTCGGGCTGGGTCTCGGGGTACTGCTTGGTGACCGACTTGCGCGTCATCGTGCGGAGGGTGACGGCCAGGCCCTTGGCGAGGCCGCTTCCGGGGATGGGGGCCATGGTTACGCGATCACCACCTTGACGACGCCGGTGAGGGCGATCTGAGCGAGGGCGAGGGGGACGAGGAGGGTCCAGGAGAGCTTCTGGAGCTGGTCCTCGCGCAGGCGGGGATAGGTGACGCGCAGCCAGATCACGACAAAGGCGAGAAGCGCGGTCTTCAGCAGGGTCCAGACCCAGCCGAGTCCGTCGGCGCCCCAGGGGCCGTGCCAACCGCCCAGGAAGAGGACGGTGGTCAGACCGCACAGGACGACGATCCCGGCGTACTCGGCGAGCAGGAAGAGCGCGAAACGCAGGCCCGTGTACTCGGTGTACGCGCCGAAGATGATCTCCGAGTCGGCGACCGGCATGTCGAAGGGCGGGCGTTGCAGCTCGGCCAGGCCCGCCACGAAGAACACGATGGCGCCGACGATCTGCCAGGGCAGCCACCACCACTCGAAGGCGTCGAGGATGCCGGGCAGGGAGACCGTGCCGGCCGCCATGGCGACGGAGGCGGCGGCGAGGAGCATCGGGAGTTCGTAGGCGAGCAGCTGGGCGGCGGTGCGCAGGCCGCCGAGCAGGGAGAACTTGTTGGCGGAGGCCCAGCCGGCCATGAGGGCGCCGAGGACGCCGACGCCCATGACGGCCAGCACGAAGAAGACACCCGCGTCGATGACCTCGCCGACGGCGCCCTCTCCTGGGCCGATCGGGATGGCGAGCAGGACGAGGAGGTACGGCAGCAGGGCGACGGCGGGGGCGAGCTGGAAGACACGGCGGTCCGCGCCGGCCGGGACCACGTCCTCCTTCTGCGCGAACTTCACGCCGTCGGCGACGAGTTGGGCCCAGCCGTGGAAGCCGCCGGCGTACATCGGGCCCAGGCGGCCCTGCATGTGGGCCATCACCTTGTGCTCGGTCTGACCGATGAGCAGCGGGAAGGTGAGGAAGACGACGAAGACGATCAGGAGTCGCAGGGTGACGTCGAGCACGTCGTTCACCGCGGGCCTCCTGAGGGGTTCTCCGGGTCTTCAGAGGGGGACTTCGGGTCTGCGGAGGAGGGCTTCGGGTCTTCGGGGTGGCTCTCGCCGGAGGCCTCGTCCGGTGCGTCGGTCCCGGGCTCGTCCGTGGTTGCGGCAGTGCGGCCGGGCTGGGGTCCGGGGGCGGTATTCGCGCCCTCGGCGGCTCCGGAGGCTTGCGAAGCCGCATCGGGCGCGGCTTCCTGGTCCTCGAACGCCGGGCGGGCGTGGTGCCAGGGGGCGTCCGGGCTGCGCGGAGGCCGGGGCGGGGCGGCCGCGGTGTCCCCGGCCGCCTCGGGCGTGGTCCGCTGGGAGGCGGAACCCTCGCTCACGCTGCGGGAACGGCGTGCGGGACGGGCGCCGGTGCCCTCCGGGGCGGCCGGACCGGATCCGGGGCCGGCCTGGTCGGCGGCCCCGCCCTCCTCCGTACCCGCCCGCCGGCTCGCCGAGCCCTCGCCGACACTGCGCGACCGGCGCGGCGAAGCAGCAGGGGGCGCGCCTTCGGCAGCGGGCGCCGGGGCGGCCTCCGGTGCCGCGCTCTGGCTCGCCGAGCCCTCCGAGACGGACCGGGCACGCCGTACGGGACGGTCTCCCGCGGCCGCGCCCCGCGCCGGACGCTCGCCCGTGGCGCGGCCCGCACCCCGTGCCGGACGGGCCGGGGCGGCGGGCACCCGGCCCTTGAGCGGGCCCCACTCGTTGGGGTCGGGGACGCCCGGGGGAAGCATCTGGCGGCGCTTGGGGCCGCCGTGGTCGGACTCGCCGGGCTCCTTCGCGCCGGGCCACGCCTTGGCGACGCGCGCGGCGAGCACGAAGTCCTTGCGCAGGGGGTGCCCCTCGAAGGTCTCCGGGAGGAGGAGGTGCTCCAGTCCCGGGTGGCCCTCGAAGGTGACGCCGAACATTTCGTGGGTCTCGCGCTCGTGCCAGCCCGCGCCGGCGAAGACCGTGACCGCGGACGCCAGTACCGGGGCCTCGTGCGGCACCGTCGTACGCAGGAGCAGTCGGCGTACCGGGGCCAGGGCGGCCACATGGGCGGCCACGCGGAAGCCGGTGCCGGGTTCGTCGACGGCGCTCAGCCAGTCGAAGTAGGTGCAGCCCAGTTCGTCGCGTGCCGTACGGAGCGCCTGGATCCAGGACGTCGGCGGTACGTCGACGGTGAGGACCTCGTAGGACTCCTCGGCGGTGGCCTCCGTGCCGAACAGTTCCTCGACGGGGGCCGGCAGCCAGCCGATCGTGGTCATCTCGCCTCCCCGGAGTCGGAATCCGCTGCGGATTCACCCGCCGGTCGGGAACTCGGCTCCGCGGCCGATCCGTTGGACGAAGCAGAACCCGCCACCGACCCGTCCGCCACAACCGAACCAGCACCAGAACCGGAACCGGAATCAGCCCCGGAACCAGCAACCGACCCCGTGTCCGAACCCGAACCCGAACTCGCACCCGAACCCGGCGCAGCCGCAGGCCCCGTGACCAGTCCGCTCTGCAGCGCAGCCACCGAAGGGCGCGTCACCCCGTACCGCTCCCCCAGCGACTCCCGGGCGATCTTCTCCTGGAGCTTCAGGATGCCCTGGAGCAGTGCCTCGGGGCGGGGCGGGCAGCCCGGCACGTAGACGTCCACCGGGATGATCTGGTCGACGCCCTTGGTCACCGAGTACGAATCCCAGTACGGGCCGCCGCAGTTGCTGCACGCGCCGAACGAGATGACGTACTTCGGCTCGGGCATCTGCTCGTACAGACGCTTGACCGCGGGTGCCATCTTGTCGGTGACCGTGCCGGAGACGACCATCAGGTCGGCCTGGCGCGGGCCCGGCGCGAAGGGGATCACGCCGAGGCGGATGAAGTCGTGGCGGGCCATCGACGCGGCGATGAACTCGATCGCGCAGCAGGCGAGGCCGAAGTTGAAAACCCAGAGCGAGTAGCGGCGGCCCCAGTTGAGGACGACCTTCATCGGCTCGGGCGCGAGGCGGGCGAGCGCGCCCAGCCGCTTGGGCTCCGGCAGCGGCACGGGCTCGGAAGAGGAGGGGGTCACGTCCATGCCAGGACGCCCTTCTTGTATGCGTACAGCAGACCCACGGTCAGGAAGCCGAGGAAGATGAACATCTCGACGAGGGTGGTGGCGCCGTAGCCGGGCGCGGCGAAGACCGTCGCCCAGGGGAACAGGAAGATCGAGTCCACAGCGAAGATCACATAGAGGAAGGCGTAGACGTAGTAGCGGACCTGGGTGTGGGCCCAGCCCTCGCCGACGGGGTCGACACCGCACTCGTACGTCATGAGTTTCTCGGGTGTCGGGACCACGGGTCGCAGCAGGCGCCCGGCCCCGAAGGCGACCGCGACGAACAGCACGCCGACCACGGCGAGCAGTCCGACCACCGAGTAGGACTGGAAGTAATCCGCCGAGACGACGACACCCTTGTCCGCCGCGACGACGACGGTCGTTTCCGGCACGTCCGTCCCTCGCTCCCTGACCAGTGAACACAGCCGTTCGACGATCTGTACGCACGGGAGTCTAGGCCCTGCTAAAGCGAGCGTAAGCAGCCTGTCATGGCTTGTGCGGCGTGGGTGGGGTTTTCCCCAGGGGATCGCGGCGGTCCACCTCATGGCGCGAGCGCGGCTCGACCGGCACGCTAGCCCATATGACCGAACGCCACCCGTCCCTCCCGCACGCCCCGAGCAGCGGCCGAGCGCGCAGAGCGGACACCACGGAGCCGCTGCCGCCGGCTCGTTTCGCCTACGACCGGCACACCTGGAAGGAGATCGCGCACCTCCTGGTGAACCTCCCGGCCTCCCTTTTCGGCTTCGTCTATGTGGTGACGATGCTGTTCACCGGGGTCGGGATGACGGTGACGGTGGTCGGTTTCCCGTTGCTGGCCCTGGGCCTGCTGGGCGCCCGGCAGCTCGGCAAGCTGGAACGGGCCCGGGCCCGGGCGCTGCTCGGGGTGCGGGTGGACGAGCCGACCCCGCTGCGGATGCGCGGCAGCCGCAACGGCTTGTTCGCCCAGCTGTGGCTGATGCTGAAGGACCCGGTGGGCTGGCGCACGGTGCTCTACGACTTCATCCGGCTGCCCTGGGGCATCCTCACCTTCACCATCACGCTGACCTCGCTGTTCGTGCTGTGGCCGGTGCTGCCGTTCATCGCGCGGGGGCTCGCCAACGCGGACCGGGCGATGGTGCGCGGGCTGCTGTCCCCCTCGGACGAGTTGGAGCGCCGTATCGCCGAACTCGAGTCCGACCGGGGGGTGGTGGTCGACACCGCCGCCGCCGATCTGCGCCGGATCGAGCGCGATCTGCACGACGGGGCGCAGGCCCGGCTGGTGGCGCTGGCCATGGGGCTCGGCCTGGCCAAGGAGAAGCTCCTGGAGGATCCGGACTACGCGGCCGCGATGGTGGCGGAGGCGCACGGCGAGGTGAAGCTCGCGCTCCAGGAACTGCGGGACCTGGCCCGCGGGATCCATCCGGCGGTGCTGACCGACCGCGGCCTGGACGCCGCCCTGTCCTCGGTCGCCTCGCGGTGCACGGTGCCGGTGAAGGTGACGGTCGATCTGTCGGAGCGGCCGGCCGCCGCGATCGAGGGCATCGCGTACTTCACCGTCTCGGAGCTGCTGCAGAACGTCAGCAAGCACAGCGGGGCGCGCTCGGCGTCGGTCGAGGCCTGGCGGACGGAGGACCGGCTGCTGCTCCAGGTCTGGGACGACGGTCGCGGGGGCGCGCGGCTGGACGGCGGTACCGGGATGCGCGGGCTCGCCGACCGGCTCGGCGCGGTGGACGGGCTGTTCGTCATCGACTCCCCGCAGGGCGGGCCGACCACGGTGACGGCCGAGCTGCCCTGGCGTGACCGGGTACCGGAGCAGGGGTAGGGAAAACCCCCCTTCGAAGACGCCGGACGACTCCATGTCCCCGGGACCTGGGACGCAGGAGGGTGGAGGTACGCACCCACCCGCAGGACACGAGCAGAAACGGACGACGCCGATGGCCATGGAGTACGGACAGGGGTACGGGCTCGACCTGCCGGAGCGGCACCGCCGGCTGCCCGCCGGGCTGCGGGCGCCCATCGAGGCACGGCACTGGCGGGAGCTGAGTTTCGTCCTGCTGAGTCTGCCGATCAGCGTCCTGTTCTTCACCTACGCGGTCACCATGGTGTCGCTGGGCGCCGGCCTCCTGGTGACCTTCCTGGGCATCCCGGTGCTGGCGGCGGGCCTGGCCGGCTGCCGGGGGCTGGGGTCGCTGGAGCGGGCCCGCGCGCGTGGTCTGCTGGATCTGGAGGTCTCCGAGCCGGAACCGCTGCGGATGCGCGGGGAGGGGTTCATGGCCTGGATGGGTGCCGTCCTGAAGAGCGGCGTCTCCTGGCGGTCCCTGCTGTACGCGGTGCTCCAGCTGCCGTGGGCGACCTTCTCCTTCGTCGTCGCGGTGAACTTCTGGGTGATCGGCTGGACCCTGCTGACGTACCCCCTGTGGTTCTGGGTCTTCCCGCTGTACGGCGGACAGGGCGGCATACAGCTCTACGGGGACGAGTCGCACCGCATCTACCTCGACAACGCGTTCGAGATCACGGTGACGGCGCTGGTGGGGCTGCTCTTCACGCTGGCCACCCCCTGGATCGTGCGGGCGCTGACGATGGTGGACCGGCTGCTGGTGCACGGGCTGCTGGGCCCGTCCCGGCTGGCCACCCGGGTGGTGGAGCTGGAGTCGGACCGCGGGGTCGTGGTCGACACGGCCGCCGCCGACCTGCGGCGCATCGAGCGGGACCTGCACGACGGGGCGCAGGCCCGGCTGGTGGCGCTGGCCATGGATCTGGGGCTGGCGAAGGAGAAGCTGGCCGAGGACCCGCAGGCCGCGGCGCGCATGGTGGACGAGGCGCACGGCGAGGTGAAGACGGCGCTCCAGGAGCTGCGGGACCTGGCCCGCGGGATCCATCCGGCGGTGCTGACCGACCGCGGCCTGGACGCCGCCCTGTCCTCGGTCGCCTCCCGCTGCACGGTCCCGGTCGAGGTGCAGGTCGATCTGGTGCAGCGGCCGGTGCCCGCGATCGAGGGCATCGCCTACTTCACCGTCTCCGAGCTGCTGCAGAACATCAGCAAGCACGCGCGGGCCACCTGGGCGGGCGTGGACGTCTGGCGGGTGGAGAACCGGCTGATGATCCAGGTGGTGGACAACGGCGTCGGCGGCGCGGACACGTCGGCGGGGTCGGGCCTGGCGGGTCTGACCGAACGCCTGGACGCGGTGGACGGGATCCTGGTGGTGGACTCGCCGAAGGGCGGACCCACCCGGATCACCGCGGAGCTGCCCTGGCGGGCGGTGTAGGACCCCTTCGCCCGCTCGCGGAGCCGCCGGCCGCATGTGACACCTGGCGGACCGTGCGGCACCCCTCGCTCCGTGTGTCCGCCTCCCGGGCTTCGGCCCCGGAGGCGGGCACATCCGTGCGTATGCACGCGCACCCGGCCGGAAGCCCCCCTCCGGTCGCGGGCCCCGGAAATCGGCTGGCCAGGTTATCCACAGGCCCGGTGAGGAAGGGCCGATCGCGGGATACTGAGGAGCCGTGGGACGAGGCCGGAGACCGCCGGCCGAGGCAGAGGCTCGGGGGGCCGAACGTCGTGGAGGACAAGGTGCGGGTGGTTATCGCCGAGGACTCAGTGCTGCTCAGGGAGGGCCTGACCCGGCTGCTGACCGACCGCGGGCACGAGGTGGTCGCCGGCGTCGGCGACGGCGAAGCACTGATCAAGACGATCACGGACCTGGACGCGCAGGGAGCGCTGCCGGACGTCGTGGTCGCGGACGTGAGAATGCCGCCGACCCATACCGACGAAGGGGTCCGGGCCGCCGTACAGCTGCGCAAGGCGCATCCGGGACTCGGGGTGCTCGTCCTGTCACAGTACGTGGAGGAGCGCTACGCCACCGAACTGCTGGCCGGCTCCAGCAGAGGCGTGGGGTATCTGCTCAAGGACCGGGTGGCCGAGGTCCGGGAGTTCGTGGACGCGGTGGTGCGGGTGGCGCAGGGAGGCACCGCACTGGACCCGGAGGTCGTCGCGCAGCTGCTCGGGCGCAGCCGCAAGCAGGACGTGCTGGCGGGGCTCACCCCGCGGGAGCGGGAGGTCCTGGGGCTGATGGCCGAGGGGCGGACCAACTCCGCCGTCGCCCGCCAACTGGTGGTCAGCGACGGCGCGGTGGAGAAGCACGTCAGCAATATCTTCCTGAAGCTCGGGCTGTCCCCGAGCGACGGGGACCACCGGCGGGTTCTCGCGGTCCTGACCTACCTGAACTCCTGACGAACTGACACCGTGTCAGCCAAGGCCGGCGGGCGTCGCCGGCCGGAGAACCACACCACGAGCGGGGAGCGTCTTCACAAGAAGCGCCGGGGGGCGTGTAAATCATGACAAGTCAGGGTGGCAAAGCGTCTCAAAACCGTGTCCATCATGCGAATGGCCCGGGGAAGCCGACCTTTACGGACGTAGGGTTGATCCTGTGGGGAGGGCCTGCGGTAGGGCCCGTCCCCGGCAGCCGCCTCGAGGGAGGTCCAGTTCAGTGACCAGCCAGGTCAGTAGCCCAGCGGAGCAGGCCGACGAAGCAGTACTGGGAGAGCAGCGCAAACCGGCGACGGGCAAGGACGTCCGCCGGCTGGACCGGGTCATCATCCGGTTCGCGGGGGACTCGGGTGACGGTATGCAGCTCACCGGTGACCGGTTCACCTCGGAGACGGCGTCGTTCGGCAACGATCTGTCGACCCTGCCGAACTTCCCCGCCGAGATCCGCGCCCCCGCAGGGACGCTGCCCGGCGTCTCCTCCTTCCAGTTGCACTTCGCCGACCACGACATCCTGACGCCGGGTGACGCCCCGAACGTGCTGGTCGCGATGAACCCGGCCGCCCTGAAGGCGAACGTCCAGGACCTGCCGCGCGGCGCGGAGATCATCGTCAACACCGACGAGTTCACCAAACGGGCCATGCAGAAGGTGGGCTACGCCTCCTCACCGCTGGAGGACGGCTCACTGGACGGCTACCACCTGCATCCGGTGCCGCTGACGACACTGACGGTGGAAGCCCTCAAGGAATTCGACCTGTCCCGCAAGGAGGCCGAGCGCAGCAAGAACATGTTCGCGCTCGGCCTCTTGTCATGGATGTACCACCGGCCCACCGAGGGCACGGAGAAGTTCCTGAGATCGAAGTTCGCCAAGAAGCCGGAGATCGCGGCGGCGAACATCGCGGCGTTCCGGGCGGGCTGGAACTTCGGCGAGACGACGGAGGACTTCGCGGTCTCCTACGAGGTCGCCCCGGCCGCCAAGGCGTTCCCGGTCGGCACCTACCGGAACATCTCCGGGAACCTGGCGCTGTCGTACGGGCTGGTCGCGGCCTCCCGGCAGGCGGATCTGCCGCTCTTCCTCGGCTCGTACCCCATCACGCCGGCCTCCGACATCCTGCACGAGCTGAGCCGGCACAAGAACTTCGGCGTGCGGACCTTCCAGGCCGAGGACGAGATCGCCGGTATCGGGGCGGCGTTGGGGGCGGCGTTCGGCGGCTCGTTCGCGGTGACCACCACCTCGGGTCCCGGCGTGGCGCTGAAGTCGGAGACGATCGGTCTCGCGGTGTCGCTGGAGCTGCCGCTGCTGGTGGTGGACATCCAGCGGGGCGGCCCGTCGACCGGCCTGCCGACGAAGACGGAACAGGCGGACCTGCTGCAGGCGATGTACGGCCGCAACGGCGAGGCGCCGGTGCCGATCGTGGCGCCGTGCACACCGGCCGACTGCTTCGACGCGGCTCTGGAGGCGGCCCGTATCGCCCTGACGTACCGCACCCCGGTGTTCCTGCTCTCCGACGGCTACCTGGCCAACGGCAGCGAGCCCTGGCGCATCCCGGAGCTGGACGAACTGCCCGACCTCCAGGTGCAGTTCGCGCAAGGACCGAACCACACGGCGGAGGACGGCAGCGAGGTCTTCTGGCCGTACCAGCGCGACCCGCAGACGCTCGCCCGGCCCTGGGCCGTGCCGGGCACACCCGGACTCGAACACCGCATCGGCGGCATCGAGAAGCAGGACGGCACGGGGAACATCTCCTACGACCCGGCCAACCACGACTTCATGGTGCGCACCCGGCAGGCGAAGATCGACGGCATCGACGTGCCGGACCTCGTCGTCGACGACCCGGACGAGGCCGGGACCCTGGTGCTCGGCTGGGGTTCGACGTACGGGCCGATCACCGCGGCCGTCCGCAGACTGCGCACCGCCGGACACCGCATCGCGCAGGCGCATCTGCGGCATCTCAACCCCTTCCCGCGCAACCTCGGTGACGTCCTCGCGCGGTACGACCGCGTCGTCGTCCCCGAGATGAACCTCGGGCAGCTCGCCACCCTGATCCGGGCCAAGTACCTGGTGGACGCCCACTCGTACAACCAGGTCAACGGAATGCCGTTCAAGGCCGAACAGCTCGCAGCGGCTCTGAAGGAGGCCATCGATGGCTGAGACGTCCAGGGAAGGCACGGGCACGATCGAGGCGCTCTCGCTCGTTCCCAAGGCCGAGGCCAGGCAATCCATGAAGGACTTCAAGTCCGATCAGGAGGTGCGCTGGTGCCCGGGCTGCGGTGACTACGCGATCCTGGCGGCCGTGCAGGGCTTCATGCCCGAACTCGGCCTGGCCCGCGAGAACATCGTGTTCATCTCGGGCATCGGCTGCTCCTCCCGCTTCCCGTACTACATGAACACCTACGGGATGCACTCCATCCACGGGCGTGCGCCCGCGATCGCGACCGGGCTCGCCGCGAGCAGACGTGATCTGTCGGTGTGGGTGGTGACCGGGGACGGCGACGCGCTCTCCATCGGCGGCAACCACCTCATCCACGCCCTGCGCCGCAACGTCAACCTCAA
>NZ_JBEPBM010000049.1:0-38065 GCF_040299205.1 Streptomyces sp. NPDC000983
ACCCCCCAGATCATGCGAACTACAGGGGGGAGCAGTCATGCCGTCCCGGAGGCCGGGAACCCCATTGCGGGGCTGATCAAGAAGGTAATGGGGGGGGCTGCCCGCCACTCGCTGGTACCGGACGGACCGGGGGTCACGCTTCCTCCTGTGCTGTCATGTCGTACTCGTCGACATCCAGCTCTGCCCCTGTCACGGTGAGGAACTCCAGGACGCCGCGGTCCAAGTGCCAACCGAAAAGGTTCGGACCGTCGGCTGGCCGGAGGAGCTCTTCCTCCGGGCCACCGTCGTTGAAGTAGCGCACTACCTGCAGAACGGCGCTTCCGGGGCCTTCCTCGGCTGTAAGGCGGCCGGCCAACCGGGCGATGGCCTCGGTGTGGGGCTGGAGCCTTCCGACGACTCGGGAGACCTGTTCGTCGACCCGCAGCTCGCGATCACGGCAGACGATCTTCCAGCGATGACAGGACGGAACAGTGACCGGTGACGTGCTTCGGCTCCCCCTCACCCTCGTCTCGTCCGGCTCGATTCCCAGGAACCGGGTGATTTCGTCGGTGGTGGTGCGCTCGCTGGAGAGAGCGAAGTAGACGTACTGAGTCAGAGACACCCATGGAGATTACCGGGGTGATGGCGCGGCCACATTGCTGCGCCTTCCCCTGCTGCCGGGCCTTCAAGGCCGCTACGCCGACCTCACGACTCGGTTCATACGGCCATGTCGCGGTATCAGCCAGGGCGCCGATGCGCGTCGAACCACTCATTCTGGTTCCACATGACCGGCATGGCACCCACCGGCTCGAACTCAATGTTCGGGTCATTGCTGTGGACCAAGGTCATGATGCGATGTCCGAACAGCGAGGCGCTCCGGGCTCGGTCAGCGAAGATGTCGAGCACGATCTGCGCCGCCCGCGGTTCCACTCGTGCGAAGTGGTCGTAGTTGAGAAAGACGATCGCGAGCCCGGTTGCCTCCTTGGTGGTCCCGTAGTCGTAGGACACCACATCCCGAAGACAGTCGTTCAGGGCATCGAGGTTCTCGCCGTAGTAGTCCGGGAAGTCCAAGGCCTCGGCTACAGCGCTGTGCAACGCATCCTCGTCGGCCCACAGACCCGCGTCGAGAACGACGGTTTGATAGCCGTGCTCGTTCAGCCAGCCAACGGTCTCGTCCACGAGGGACCGCCGCCAAAAGAGGGTTACGAAGGTGTTCCACATGAGGCTCAGGGCACGGTCAGGTGCGAACCCGTCATCTGCGTCGAAGGCTGCCATGCGCGCAACCTATCCACAGGATGTCCCCGTGACCACGGGATTTGTGTCAGGCACCACGCAGGCGGACACAACGGCCTCGCACCCTCCCGGGGCCATCCCCGTGGAACGGCGAGTACGACACCTGACAAACCAAACAGCCAGCCGAACCGGCACATCAGACACCGTGCCACCACAGCGACAGCCGCCCAGACGAAGAGGGCAGAACGGCTCGGGTCTACATGGCGACGGTCACCGGACCGCACAGACGCTTCACGATCTTCCTGTCGGAAGACCCCACCCAGCGCGTCGCCTGCTGGTGACACCACGCCATACCCGGCGTCGCCTGGCTTCACAGCCTTGCCCTGCCCAAGTGGCCGACCGAGGAGGTCAGTCCAGTTCGGCCACGTCAGATCCGGCCGGCTTCGGTGGCCTCTGGTGACCGCATTCCAGCCGGGATCCGGCTGCATCGGTCACCGTGTACTCCAGGACAACTCTCGTCGGGTCGCCGTCCTCATACAGCCACACCGTGATGCCCCCCTCCCAGACGAGGGTGGAGAACCAGACATCGATCCCCTCGGCTTCCGGCGCGACCGTGAAAACCTCCCCGGGTTTCAGATAGAAGTCCTCGCCATACGGCTCGACAAAGAGACAAAGGCCCTCACCGCCCGCATTCTCCACAGGAAGCCGGCTACGCCCCACACATCCCCCAGACCCCCGCCGCAACGAACCACTCCACCGTATCCACCCACGCCGCATGACCGTCTGCAGCGTCTTCCTCCTGACTGGCCCGTACATCCGTGAACGGCAGGCCGCCCGCCGCCCATCGGGCCGGCCCCAGCCCTCCGAGTAGCGCCGCCAGTCGGCCCTGGAGGTCACCGTGACCCCGCGGGAGGCTTTTGCCTCCTGCGCAGCACCAGCACCTCTCCTACCAGCACTAACCGGGTACGTCCCCTTTCGGAGACTGGGACGCGCCGTGCATCCGGGCACGGAATGCTGTCGCGCATGCCTTCAGACGGTAACTCAGCCTCGAGCGCCCACCTCACCTGCCCGCGCCGGCCGCGGCTGCCGTGGTCGGCTGCGTGCCGGGGCGCGGCCGCTGCGGCCGGGCGTCAGGCGGTCTGCAAACGGGCGACAAGCTCCGGATTATTCCGCGCGATCTGCTCCTGGGGGCGCTGCCGCTTGCCCGTGGTGAGCTGCGAGGGCGCGGCAGCCGCCCTGTCCGGCTGCGGACGTTAAGCGGTGGGGCTGGCCCGGTCTACGGCAGGGTTGTCGAGTCGTGACCCTGCTCGGCCCCTGGTGGTCGGTGGTCTGGTCGGGGCCGGCTGGTGCGCTGCCTTCCTGAGCGCGGCGCCGCGTCCTTGTGGCGCTCTCGAGGAAGGCGAGGGGGCAGCTGGTGTTGGAGGCGGAGGCTGGGCGCGCTGCACACTCACCGGACCAGACCGATGCGCAGGGGCTGCCGGCTGCCGGATGCGCACCCCGACCACGCCACTCGTGAACCCGACCACAAGCCCAACCACACCTGGTCGCAGGAGGCATTGCGCAGCCGATGGGCTGGGCTGCGCATCCCGGCCCCGCGGTCAAGACCTTACTTTGGGTGCTCGACATGCTGTGTACGTATAGCCGCTGGAACCGAGGAATCACTCATCTCGGGAATTCGGCTGATTGGGTGTCAGGAAGGCTGCTAGCGTCCACAAACGTCACATGGGGAGTCAAATGCCCCGCCCGTACCAAACGCTCAGGACGGCCGTGAAGATCAAGCGCGTTCGCATCGAGAACTTCTGCTGCCTGCACAAGGTGGACGTCTCCTTCGAAGAAATCACTTCCTTCATCGGACCGACGGGGGTCGGCAAGTCCACCGTGCTGCGTGCGCTCGACTGGTTCTTCAACGGCGAAAAGGGTGTTGCACTCAGCGACGACGATGTCCACTCGGCGGCCGAGGGTGGCCGTATCTCGGTGGAGGTGGAGTTCGACGGGCTGACCGAGCATGACCGCCAGACCCTCGGGCGGTACGCACCTGACGGCGCCGTGAGTGTGAGCATCTGGCGAACCTGGCAGGACGGCGAGGACAAGATCACGGGCAAGGCGCTCGCGTACGGTCCCTTCGAGGAAGTCCGGAAGCACGACAAAGCCACGGACCTGCGTCGTGCCTACGATCAGTTGAGAGAGAGCGATCCGACTCTGGGGCTGACGGCGGCCAGTAGCAGGGACAAGGCTCTGGAGGCTATGCATGCCTGGGAGTTGGCCAACCGCGACCGCCTCACGGAGGCCGAGGTCGAGGACACGCATTTCTTCGGCTTTGCTGGACAGAGCAGGCTGGCCCAGTTGATCGACTTCGTGTTCGTTTCCGCAGACCTACGGGCGTACGAGGAGGCCGACGACCAGAAGGCGACTGCACTCGGACGCATTCTTGACCACGCCGTGGATCGCTCGCAGGCGAACGAGCAGCTTGGCGAGATCGAGGAGAATGCTCATCTTGCCCGGCAGCAGGTGCACACCAAGGTCTACGGTCCGGTCCTGGATGAGGTCTCGGCCGCGCTCTCCGCGGAGGTCGCCAAGTTCACCACCGGACGCGAGGTGGTTGTGACCCCTACAGTGCAGGCACCGAGGCCCGCGCGGACCAGTTTCCAGGTGAGCATCCGGGACGGTGCTGCCCACACCTCGGTGCACCGGCAGGGGCATGGCTTCCAACGGGCCTTGATCATTGCGGCGCTGAAGTATCTGGCCGACCGTCGACGCCCGGCCGACGGACTGCGGACGTTGTGCCTGTCCATCGAGGAGCCCGAGCTGTTCCAGCACCCGCCTCAGTCACGAACCTTCGCGAAGGTGCTGCGCGAGCTGGTCGCCACGTCGCCGCAGGGCCGCACACAGGTCATGTACGCCACCCACAACCCCGTTTTCATCGACCCGAAGGGCTACCACCAGATCCGCCGCCTCTGCCGCGCCGCCGGCGAGGACCACCCCGCCACCGAGGTATGGCAGGCCACGGAGGAGGACCTGTTCACGGCCCTCGACGGGCTTGTCGACAAGCAGGTGATCAGGAGCAGGACCGAGGGGACGCTCGGAGGCGCGCTGGCTGAGGGCTTCTTCGCCCATGCCGTGGTTCTCGTTGAGGGGCGGGGGGACGGAGGAGTGATCACCGGCTGTGCCGAGCGCTCGGGGATGAACCTAGGCGCGGACGGCATTAGCGTCATCGAGGTCCATGGCAAGGACAACCTCATGATCTCCGACGCGCTCTTCAGCGCCTTGGGCGTGCCGTGCTACGTGGTCTTCGACGGCGACCTCGGCATGGAACAGCGGAAACGGGAGTCCGTGCGGCACTTGATTCCGGAGCAGCGACAGGAGAAGGAGCGGGCGTTCGAGCGCCAGGCTCAGACAAACCGGACCAAGAACTCGAATCTTTTGCGGTACTTGGGAGCGACTCCCACCCCGCAGCCCGCTGACAACTCGGCCAGCCGCTACACAGTCTTCGAGGACACGCTGGAGACCTACCTCGATCAGCACTGGCCGGCGTGGGAGGAGCGGCGGCAGGAACTCGTCCGCACCGGCGAGGGCATCGACGGGAAGAACGCGGCCACGTATCTGGAGACGACCCGGACCGTCGCGACGGAACCGCCCTTTCTGCTGCATGCCTTGCTGGAGAACGTTCGGTCGGCGGCGGGACGGCGCTAGCCGAATGGTCGACTGGTCGGCTTCGCTGACCCCACGCGCGGCGGGGGCGATTGCGGGAAGCCGCTCCGGAGCTGCTCGCCGAGCGCGGCTCCAGGCAGCCCCCTCGGCTCATATCCCCTGTGTGCTGCGAGGGCACACACAGGGGAGCTGTGAGTTTGTGCCTGTCGCCCCTTGCTGGGGGCAGTGATGCAGACAAAGTCAGGGTGTCAGACGAGGGGCCCGATCCGGACGGCGAGGGCGCCAAGGGCTTCCTTCTCGGGTGAGTAGATGGCGCGAATGTTGGCGAGCTGCTGGTCGCGGGTGACGGTGGGGGTTGACACTGGAGGGACCCTCGCCGTCGAGCAGTGACTCGAAGTCGGTGTACTCGGTGACCCGGACGACCTTGTCGTTGCTGCCGACGTCAGCGAGGACAGGCGTGCTCCTCCGCTCGGTGCCCCATCCACACCGCCACGTCGCAGACCCGCAGCGCACTCACCGTCTGCGGCACCCCCGCGGCCTGGCGTAGCTCCAGCAGTTGGCGGTGCAATGCAGCGTCGTCTTCACGCAGCGCGGTGTGGAGGGAGAGCCAGAAGGACGGCGGCCGGCCGACGGCGCAGCGGACGACGCGGTCGTAGACGGGGAGCAGCTGCGGGCGCTTGCGGGCCAGGAGCTTGCCCGCGATCACCCATCCGACATCGGGCCGGCCGCGCAGGAGATGCCAGGCCTGGTCTGCCGGCGAGCCGTCGGCCACAGCATCCGCGTCGGCGTCGACCATGTTGATGTCCCTGGGTATGGCGTGCAGCAGGCCGGACAGCCGCACGCCGAGCGGGCCCTCAAGGATGTCCAGCGCGACAGGCGCCGGAACGGTGACCGACAGGGTCTGCACCGCGACCAGGTCCTCCGCCGTGATCCGGTCGGCGACCTCCGGCCGGTCTCCCCCACCCGCCAGATGCTCGAACCGACTACCGGTGAACGCCGCCGCGCCGGGCGGCAGACCGATACCGAAGTAGCGCCGCAGATCACCCACAACACGCTCCGCACCCAGCAGTACGCGCAGACGCTGCCCCAACGGGGACAACGCCCCATCAGATACACCGGGCGCAGTGGTCGAAACGGCCATGAGGACTCCATCCTTCATCGAGATCGTAAGCGGTGAGTGGCGCTAGAAGGTCCTGCCCGGTGAGCATGCGGCAAGCCGGACTGGTACTGACCGTGACGTCTGGGCAGGGCGGGGCTGATGTGAGTGGGATCCGGTTGGATGAGCCCGTGACTGTCTATGACGTAGCCCGCCAGCTTCCCAACATCGCTGACCTGCGGGACCTGTGCCGTTCACTTGCAATGCTCGACGCAATCCTGAGCCCGGACTGGGACAGCCGGTCCTACTCCTTCAACGCCGCTTGGGCTGCCGACGAGGAGATGGCCTCGATGCGCAACGGATCAGGGGACGAGTACTCCATCGTGTTTTCGGCAGCCGGAGGTTACATCCGGGGCTTCGGCCATGAATCTGCCATGAGCCCATACGGCAACGACGGCGAGCCTTGGCCGGGAGTGGTCGACGAAGTCCCCGAGACTTTTCGGCCCTTCGTGGAGGAGCCGGCGTTCACCGACGAGGACGGCGTGCCCGTCGTAACAGCCTGCTTGTGGCGGGGGAAGACCGACGATCAGTGGCGCCACGGGACGATCGACTTTCCCGAGGGCCGTGCTGATCCTGATGGAACGACTGGACTGTTCAGTCTCCTGGTCGACCGTTCTCCGGAAGCGTTCCAGCGCTTCGCCGAGGACTACTACGAGGTTCCCGTGGCCCTGACAGCGGTGGGCAAGGTGTATGCCCTGCGACCGCTGGACCAAGAACTCGTTTCGTCGCTGAACTCAGAGATCACCCTGGCGGACCTGGCCCAGGACATCTCCGAAATCGGCTATCCGCGGGCGGACCGAACGAACGCAGCCACGCGGTCGACCTCCGGTGGGCAGTGACGTGCTGCCCTACGTCTACCGGGTCACCAAGTACGACCCCGCCGATCGCGATCAGCACGGCCACTACGCCGGCGCTGAGGACACGACCTGCGACCACGGGCCGGTCGAAGCCGCCTACCTGCAGGCCGTCGCCGCCTTCGCCGAGGACAGCGGCGTCGAGCAGCTGGCCATCCGCGAGCCGCAGCTCGCAGGCTTCATCGACTTCGGCCTGGAGCCACCGGTCGACGGCGACAGCCTGGCCGGCCTCTTCCCCGCCGACCCCGCAGGGTTCCACGACGGGGCACTGGTGCCGATCGAGGTCGGCTTGGAACTTGTCCGAGCGATGCTCCGCGACAACGGGGCCTGGTGCCGCCTAGAGGTCGAGGGAGAGTTCACGGTGCACGTCGGCTGGGACCAGTACCTCTACCTCGGCAGCAGCCGGCCCTGCGAAGCCGCGCTGACCCGCACTCGAGCTCTCGGCCTGTTCCCGGAACGCCTGGAGGCATCGCCGTACGACTTCGCCCCCGACGACCCCGCATACGTGCAGCGCCCGGCCGACGCCGACTTCTGGGCCCACCTTGGCTGGACTGTCGGCGCCCACCGCGCCACGTTCCTGGAGGAGACCTCCGCCCTCAACGCCTCCCGGTGGCACCGCCTGAGCCGCGACAACATCGAGACCGTGCGCTCCCATCTGGCTCCACGTGCACAGTTGGCCGTCTGGCCGGACCTGCTCACCGACGTCGACACGGCCGTGGCTGCCCTGCCCGACGAAGGGCTGGTGGAGATCATCTGGGAGAAGGAAGACGGGCAGATCACCAGCACGGTCGTGGACGAGACCCAGTTCGAGGACGTGACCTCTCACCTTGCCAGCGCGCGTGCTGCCGGCGTCGTATCCATGTACGCCGGTGAAGATCTCCCGCTGTTTACCGCAGTGCTGCCCGACAGCGACGGGGTACTCCGTGCGCGCTGGCAGACCGAACCGACACCCAGCGACCGAGACTGGGCGTTCCTGAAGACCCTGCGCCGCGGCCAGGTCGTCACCGGCACGGTGACGACCATCGCCAGCTTCGGCGTCACCTTCGTGGACATCGGTGGCTTCACCGCGATGATCAACATTCCGGAACTCTCCTGGCGTCCGATCAACCACCCATCCGACGTCGTCAGCGTCGGCCAGGAGGTCACAGCTGAGGTCCTCGACGTCGATATGGTCCGGGAGCGAGTGCCGCTGTCGCTGCGAGCAGTGCAGGAAGACCCTTGGCCGCAGGTAGCGCAGAGGATCGGCCAGGTCGTCACAGGTCCTGTCACCAAGATCGTGCCGTTCGGCGTCTTCGTCCGCATCGAAGACCGAGAGGACGGCTTTGAAGGGCTCGTGCGCACCGACGAGCTGGATCAATCGCCGCCGGACGTCATCAAGGTCGGCGACGCTCTCACCGTGAAGATCATGGATGTCGATCTCGTACGGCGCCGTATTGCCCTGTCGCAGAGGCAGGCCGATCGCTGACGACGTGAATTCAGCGCTTCTGGAACGAGGAAGCCATCTGGTTCCACTTCGAAGTCGACGTCGGCTGCTGGGAGACCGACAGGTCCTACTGGCGCAGGACACCAGTGATCTGCCATCCGTACGCGCGCATCTATCGGCGCACAGCCGCACAAGGCGGCGCATGGCCAATATGGCGGCCTGTTGGAGCAGTCGGTGTGCTTCGTCGCGTTTACGGGCGACAAGGTCGTGGGGCGGAGTGTGCTCCAGTTCGAGTTCCCTGGCCTCCGCCTGCAGGATCTCGGCGAGCTGCACCTGGGCGGCTGCGCTGCCGAGTCGGGCGAGTACGCGGGTGCCGAGGATGGCGAAGCGCCGGTCGCGCGGATGACGTCCCCCATAGGTCAGGGGCTCCAGCACATGAAGGACGTTAGGGATGCGGCCGCTTTGCGCGCCACCACCGACACCATCAACGCCGCAACACCCACCACGCCCCCAACACCGGCCGTCACACGTTCTCGTCCTCGCTCAGCAGGTTCTCAGGCTCGGGCCAGACGATCAGGCGGACGAGCAAATCGATTGGCAGGGTTGCAGTAGGGGTAACGAGCGCCATTACTGACTTCGGCCCGAGCGGCAACGCACCCGCTGAACCACCCTCTACCCCCGGCAGCAACACCTCCTCACCGCCATCGGCATCCGCCCCAAGTAGAACTGACAAGGCCACCAACATCAGACTTGTGTTCGATTAGTGTGGTGCCCTGGACAGGGCACTATCGGAATCGGGAGACTGTGGGCATGGCGTCCTCCGCGCATGAGGCATCTGCGTCGGCCCTGGGCTATATCTTCCAGGCGCAGCTCGCCCTCCTTGAGCTGCTGCGGGGACAAGAAGATCGCCCGGACGGGGCGATCAGCCTGGAGCTCCACGACGACGTCGCGTGGGAAGAAGACGGTCGGCCCGTTGAGCTGCTGCAGGTCAAGCACCACATTCGCAGTGTGCGGTCGCTCGGCGACAAGGACGACGACGTGTGGCGGACCATCCAGTCCTGGATGGACACACATGCCCCCGGCGACGAGTACGGCCCCATGCTGACCCTGGTCACCACGCAGGAGGCCCGGCCAGGCACGGCTATGGCCGCGCTCAAGGCACCCAATCCAGCACCCGCACGGGCCCTTGACCTACTCATCGCCGCCGCGCGGGAGTCCGAGGCCAGGGGAACGAAGGACGCACGGGCAGCCTTCCTGGCCCTTAAGCCGGCGCAACGTGCCGTCTTCGTAAGGCGGATGAGGGTCATCGACGGTTCGCCGTCCATCGACGACCTCGACGCCCGGGTCCGGGTGCAGCTCAGGGCCGCGCTCCCCGACGGGCACGCCGACTCCTTCATGCGGCAGCTGTGGGCGTGGTGGTATGAGCAGACCGTGGACATGCTTCAGAAGCGGCATACCAGCGTCTCCGTGACACGGCTGATGCAGCGCATCAGCCGCATCCGCGATAGCTACACCTCCGACAGACTGCCCACGCTGGTGGACCGTGAGGACTTCCCGCAGGAGGCCGAGACCGAGCTGGCGGATGCCTGCTTCGTCCACCAGTTGCGCTGGGTGGGCGCCGGCCGCCAGTTGAACAAGGCGATGGTGGACTACTACCGCGCATACGCCCAGACCGTGGCCTGGCTCGAAGACGACCTGGTGGACCTCGACGAGCTGGCACGATTCGAAGGCAACCTCGCCGACGAGTGGCAGCGGGAGTTCGACTGGATGCTTGACGACCTGGGTGAAGATGCCACCGACCGGGAGCAAGAGCAGGCCGGCAAGGCGCTGCTGCGCAAAACCCTGGACCAGACCCGGTACCGAATCCGTGAAGCGTACGACGAGGCGTTCTTCTCTCGAGGCAAGCACCACGAGCTGGCAGACCGCGGACGAATCGGGTGGCACCCTGACTTCGAGGCACGGGTGAAGAACCTGATTAGGGCCGCGCGTGCCTAGCTGGACACAGCGGCCTCAAGCCAGTGCCGCCTTCCTCAACCCTGCCCTTGTCGCCGCCGTCGTGGCCACTGCGGCGCGCGACTACGAGCGGGAAGCCTCCGGCAGGCTGATGCCATGGCCGATGGCCTTCGTCGTGGCCCCGCTGGTCCTACACCGACCCACGCGGCGAGCGTTGCCCACCTCGACGCGCACCCATCTGCCGAACTGGGTGGCGGAACACCCGGCACTCGTTGCAGGCCTTGCCGCCCGCAGCACCTCGCTGGCACCCGCCGTACGGGAAGGCCTGCGCTTCGGGATCCGCCACCAGATGCTCACCATCGAGCAGGGCTCCCTCAGAAGCAGGCTTCCGTCGAAGTCCCGTACAGAGGGCGAACTCGCCGACCTGATCAAGGCCGCATCGTTGATAGGCCGCTGGACTGCCAAGTCCGACAGCCTTTCCACCGTGTTCGCGCTGCTCGGCGTGAGACCCTGAGCCGGTGCAGATCCGGTCGATCATCCTCTACAGCAAGAGTGGCGAAAAGCGCGTCCTGGACTTCCGGCTCGGCGAGCTCAACATCGTCACCGGCACGTCCCAGACAGGCAAGAGCGCGCTGCTCGACATCGTCGACTTCTGCCTCGGCAGGGACGAGGCCACGCTCCCGATCAGCCCGATCTTCAACACCGTCGCATGGTATGCAGTCATCCTGCAGCTGCCCGACACCCGCATCCTGGCCGCACGGCCGGCGCCTCGCCCCGGCGCCAAGTCCGTCACCAACGCCATGCTCGAAGTCGGTAGCGACCTCGGTATCCCGGAACTGCCCGACCTCCGCGTCAACACCGACTCCACACAACTGCGCCACCAGCTCGGACGCCGGATCGGCATCGGAGACACCCGCACCGAGCCGGCACCGGGGAGCCTGCTCTCCCCGCTCAGCGCCAACCTCGGCCACGCCGTCCTGCTCTGCCTGCAGAACCAGGACGAAGTCGCCTCCAAGCGGGCGCTGTTCCACCGGCAGAACGAGCGCGGCATCCCGGAGAGCCTCAAAGCCACGATCCCCTACTTCCTCGGCGCGGTCCCCGAAGACCAGGCCGCGCTCCAGCAGCAGCTGACCCAAGCCAAACGAGCCCTCCGCCGCGCCGAGAACGACCTCAAAGCCGCTCAGGAAGCGAACCAGGACATCGAGGCCCGCCTTGAGTCCCTCCTCGGCGAAGCCCGCGTCCACGGACTGCTCCCCGACAGCAGCGTCGACACCTCTGACAGAGCAGCCGTCATCGAGGCCCTGCAGCAGGCTGCCTCCTTTCGGCCCACCCCGGACAACGCAGACGAGGAACAGCGGCGGCAGGAGCTGCTCCTCACCGAACAGTCATCCGCTCTCCGGCGGCAGCTCCGCTCCCTCGCAGAAGAACGCCAGCTCCTGAACGATCTGGAGACACAGGCTGCCGGCTACACCGGCGCCGTCGCCCGCGGCATGTCACGCCTATCCGCGCTCAACCTGGTACCCGACGGCATCCCCGGCGAACGCAGCTGCCCCCTGTGCGGAAACGAACTGGACGAGCCCGACCCCACCGTCGCCGATATGCACACCACCCTCGCAGACCTCCGAGGGCAACTTGACAGCGTCCGAACCGTCCAGCCCCGCCGCGAGCAGGCCCTGCGCGATATCGAGCAGACGGCGACGCGCCTACGCGAACAGCTCCGCGGCATCGAAGGCGCCCTGAGCATCATCGCCGAACAGCACAACCAGCAGGCCGGCCTACTAGGACAGGCCGAAGCCCAGGCCTACACCCGTGGCAGGATCAGCGCCTACCTGGGCCAGATCAACACAGCATCCGACAGCGGACACCGCCAGTACCTTGAGACGAAAGTCGCCGTCGCCCAGCAACTCGTCCAAAGCATCGAAGAAGAGCTCGACAACGACGCTGCCGACGACAAACTCACCCACGGCCTCAGCTACATCAGCGGCAAAATGACCGGCCACGCCCGAACCCTGAAACTCGAACACGGTGACCGCCTGGTCCGACTGGACCTCAAGAAGCTCACCGTCGTCGCCGACACCGATGAGGGCATCACCGAACTGCTCCGCATCGGCAGCGGCAAGAACCACGTCGGCTACCACGTGGCCGCCCATCTCGCCCTCCACCAGTACTTCGTCGCCAACAGCCGCCCCGTCCCCCGCTTCCTCATGCTCGACCAACCCACTCAGCCCTACTACCCCTCCGACATGGCCAAACAGCGAGGACGACTGGAAGACATCGCCCTGGACGAAGACCGAGTGACCGTCACCCGCCTCTTCGAACTCATGCACCAGATCGTCAGGGAACTCTCCCCGAACTTCCAGATGATCGTCAGCGACCACGCGGACCTGCCCCACGACTGGTACCAGGCCTCCGTCCGCTACAACTGGCGCAACGGAGAAAAACTCATCCCCACCACCTGGCTCGAAAACCAGCCCACCCCGTAGCCAGGCGCCCTCCCCACTTTTCACCGTCGGCATCCACCCCGGACAGAACCAACAACAGCGCTCTTCGACCGCGCGTTCGTGCCACCGGCTGACAGATACTCGGCAACATGCAGGCGAGGTGCGGACCTCTGCGTCAGCGGCGGATAGCAACAACTTCGACCTCCGCGTTCATCGCGCGCAGCCGCCTGACCGCCTGGAGCAGCGAGACCTGGGCAAATGCGAAGAGCGAGTCAACACGGATGTCCTGGCCGTCCTTCAGAAGGATCCCGAAGACCACCCGGAGCGTACCGAAGTCGTCGAGCAGGCGGTGGTCCGGCGTGTGTGCGGCCACCTGATCAAGGAATTTAGTCCGTACTTCAAGGTCGCTGCGCAGCGTCTCAACGGCGACCACGCCCTGGGCGAAGAGGTGGTTGAGGGGGGCCGTGCTGGCGGGTGCCTTCTTGATGCAGATCAACTGGTTCTCGGGTCCGAGAACGTCGCAGATCTCCAGGCCTCCTCCCCTGAACTTCCCCGTGACGATGTCTTTCTTGTCGAAGAGCAGGTATCCTTCCGGCTTCGCCGCTTGGTGGTTGAACCAGTCCTCGTCGTGAGAGTCGCGGCCTTTGGAATCGAGTGGGCCTTTGGTCCAGCGCGGGAGGGTGACCGTCTGCGGCTGGGCAAACAGGGCGGTGAGTTCTTCTTCCAGGGTCTCAAGGAAGCCGGCCCCTACCTCGAACCATTTGCCGTTGCCGTAGAATAGGCGGTCTGTGCCCATCGTGATGTCGGCGATAAGCCACTCTTTCCCGTTGGTGGTGACGCTGGCCGGGGTCAGGAAGTCGTCGTCGCTGAACATGGTGACTCGTACGTCGCCGAGGGCTTTGAGCCGTTCTCCCTCAGGCTTGTCCTGTACGAACTGCAGCAGGTGGTGCAGTTCCAGGTCGTTCGTTTCGATCGTGCGGGTGCCTCGTCTGGCGCGGAACGCCTGGGCAGAGCTGTAGCTTTCCTGGCACGAGTCAGGAATCCCAATGATCAGGCGGGGGCTGTCCGGGTCCGCAAGGTGCTTTTCCAGGATGGCCTGGGCCTGCACCGCCTTTTGGCTGCGGCTGTCGAGGGTGTGGACCCTGCTGACAAAACGCAGTTGCGGCAGCGGATCAGGTCTTGCACACACCTCCTCGATCGCCTGCAGGTCGCTCAGGAACTGTTCCACGGTGGTGGCAAGGGGAAGCTTGATGGTGGCCTGTGAGCACTCGACGCGGACCGGTCGTGTCCTGCCGGCCTCCAGGGAAGTCAGTGACAGTCCGCTGACAGTGCCACAGATGCGGCGGACGACGGCACCGAAACGGTCCAGACCAAAGTCGTCGATCCGCTCGCCCCGTGACACTGAGTACTCATCGACCCGGCCTCTGCCGTCCATGATCTGGTTGCGGATTTTGATGACCCCGTCGTCGTCGAGGCAGCGGGTCGCGAACTCCAATCCGAACTCGTCGTCACGGAAGTAGGGGTCCAGCATGTGCTGCCCCACCCCATAGCTCAGCGCGTAGGTGCCGCGGCCTGTGCGTATGAGAATGAGTCCCGCCGCGGCGCGGCTACGTTCAATGACTTCCAGCCCGGTGATGGATTCCACCGCGCTGCACCAGTCGGCGCGCTCTCGGGGAACGCCTCCGGTGATCAGCAAGCCCTCCATCCCCAGGCGGGTGAACTCTCTGACCTGGTAATCCTCACTGTCGAGGTATCTCTCGCGGACGAACGTGCGCAGTTCCGGGGTGGTGCCCTCGGAGGGCCTGAGCCGGTGGAGGGTGGACTTACGGGTGGCAGATCGGGATGTGCGGCTACTACCCAAGGCGGCCTCCACGCGCGAAGCAGTTGAAGACACTACGAAAGCAGACAGGGTGCCGTCTTCACCACCGAACGGATCCATCCGGCCCCAAGGGGAATGCCGGACCGACGGAAGCCGCACAGAGCATCCACCAACAAGCCCCTCGAACTACCCGCAGACGGCACTCCAGGCTGTTGATCGTCACCTCGTAGGGACCATCCCTGCAGGCGCGGGGAGCACATCTCGTTGAGCAGTCCTGCGGTCTTGACCTGGGAACCATCCCCGCGGGCGCGGGGAGCGCAGCTGCCAGTCGGGCGCCTCGTCGGTGCCCATGGGACCATCCCTGCGGGCGCGGGGAGCACACTTTCGGCCACGGATCGTCCCCGTTGCCGAGGGGACCATCCCCGCGGGCGCGGGGAGCACGAGCCGGACAGGCGGGCCCCGTACTGAGGGCTGGGACCATCCCCGCGGGCGCGGGGAGCACGCGAGGGGCGCCCGCGATCCGGTCTTCGGTTTGGGGACTGAGATCTCTCGGTTTCATGTCAGTGCGCCACCTGCACTAATACCGCCCCGTGAGAGTGGAGTCGCCCCGATTTCTCACATCCATGACAGTGAGCCCCACCCCGCAAAGCAACGCTGACCAGCGCTAACGCACAGACCCTCGCTGTCTCTCACTCCGCTGTCACGAAACCGAAAGATCGCAGGCGGACGGTCACACACCGCCGACACCGTCTACAACCGCCTCACGGCCAGGGGCGAAAGACCCGCTCGCCGCCGTACCGCTGTGCGGCGGCCCTGCGCACCCGGTAGTCGCGGAAGGCCGCGCCCAAGTTCAGGAGTGAGGGAAGAACTCGCGGTCGAGGATGCCGTGCACGACAGAGTCACGCCATCCTCCACCCTTCATGACGTGCTCGCGAATGACGCCCTCCTCGACCATGCCAGCCGCCGCCATGGTGCGCTCCGAAGCCACATTGAGCGGGGCACGGGCGCCCCAAATACGGTGCAGGCCAAGATCGTTGAAGCCGAAGCCGAGAAGGAGCCGCACCGTTTCCACGCCGTAGCCACGCCCCCACGCCTGCGGGTGCAGCGCGAAGCCCATGGTGGCTCCGCGCTGCTGGTGGGGATCGAGGGCCAAACGACCGAACCCAATCAGCTCGCCCCTCTCCTGCTCGACGACGGCGAGCGCGTACTCGGTGCGGGGTGTCTCCGCGGCGGCCACCACGGACCGGGCCACGATCTCTTCGACCTGCTCCCGGTTACGGGGCTCGAACGACAGGTGTTGGGTCGCGACGGGGTCGCCGTAGATGGCGTGCACCGCCTCCACGTCCGTGAGGGCGAGCTCCCGCAGGCCGAGGCGTGTGCTGGAACGGGTGACCGGATGCATGCCCGGACTCTACCCGCGGGGCAGGGCAGGCCTGGCGGCCGGGAACGCCTCGATCTCCGCGCGCAGGTCACGCGCGATCGCGGCAGTGCGCACGGACCCGGCATCAAGTGCGGCCCGGACGCGCCTGGCGGAGACGATGATCCCGTTGTTGCGGTGGGAGGCTGGCAGGTTGAGCACGGGGCGGATTGCGGTCGCTGCGCCGTCCAGGTCGCCGCCGTAGAGCCGTACGAGCGCGAGGTCGCACTGCGCGCCAGCGAGATCGCCGAATGCCCAGTCGCGGGCGTGGGGGTCGGCGAACGCATCAACGGCTTCCTCGGCCTGCGCGGCGAGCTGCGCACCGCCGTGGCCCAGGAGCACTTCGGCCTCCACCGTGTAATAGAGCTGCTTGGCGCGGCTGTAGGTGAACAGCCCGCCGAGCTCGTCCAGGTCGTCCGGGACGACGTGCTCTCTCCGGCTGGTGGCCTGCCGGTTCGCCTCGCGCGCGGTCTCCTCGTCGCCGAGCACCGCGGCGGCGCGGGACTTGAGGCCGAGGAGCCACAGGCCCGCGGTTCCCTGCACGTTGACGGCGTTCTCGGCGCCCTGGCCGGCGTAGTGGTAGGCGTCCGCGGGCCGTCCTGCCCAGTAGGAGATGAGCGACTTGAGGCCGTCGGTGAGGGCGATGAGTCCGGGGTGTTCGGCGTCCCTGGCGCACGCTGCTGCGACCCGGGTCATCGTCATGGCCTCGTGGGGGTTCTGCATGTCGTGGAAGCCCTTGGCTACCAGGAAGCTCAGGATGGCGCCCGCGACGTTCAGGTCGCGGAGCTGCGAGGGCCGGACACGGCCGCCTTCCAGGAGCCGGAAGACCTGGTCTTGGGTCTCCAGCAGGTCGGGCCACATCGTCGGGAGCGGGACCCGGGGGTATTCAGCGACCAGGCGTCGCACCTCATCATCGAGCACACCGAGCGTGTCGTCACCCACCCGGTCCCGGTCTGCCCCGAGCAGGAAATCCTTCGCGCGTCGTACTGCCATCGTGCCCGTCCTTCTCATCTCGATCAGGTCCATGCCGAGCTCGGCATGGGGTGCAGTCGGTGACATGTCTGCCTGCGAGGCGAAGTGCGGCGTAGCGTCCTCCGGGGACCACAGTTGCTCGATGGTGTAGCCCAGCATCTCTACGATGACCGGCCGGAACACCCGCTGCGGCTTTCGCCCCTCGTAGATCCATCCTTCGACGGTCTTCAGGGCCGGTTCTACGTCCCTCGATCCGAGCCGTTCAGCCACCTTCCGGTACTCCGGGATGAAGTCATCGGGGGTGCGTATGCCGCGTAACTCCAGGGCCTTCCGGAAGAGCAACACGGCTTCCTCCTCGATCATCCGACTGCACGTCACTGATCCGACGGTAGAACGTTGTCTCAATCAAAATGCCCTCTACAGAAGGTACTTACCGATTCCGAGGGAAGTCCGAGGAACGTCCGGGGAAGGCGTCAGCTTCTCTCCCCGAAGCCGAGGCGGATATGGGGGTAGATCCGTCCGCCCACGGTTGTCACGGTGGTGTCAGACCTCACAGAGAGTGCCTGACCGAGCACGATCATGAACCCGGGAGTCCCCGCCGTGAAACCGCACGCAATCAAATCCGCAGCCCCAGCGGACGCCCCGCCGGGGGGAGCGACCGTCACCGTGCTGCGCCCGGCCGGCGTCACGACCGCGCTCTTGCCGCTGCCTGTGGAACGTCCCGCCTTCAACTGGGTCACCCCTCTGGTCGCCGACACTGGAGCAGCCGCGAATGCGCGGCTGCGCACCCGGCCGCAGCTCACCATCTGCCGGTGGCCCGGCAGCATCGACGCCGCCGCCCGGGTCGCCGCTCGCCTGGTCGACAACGCGGCCCGGCACGGGAAGCCCTTCTCCGACGGCACGGTCGTTCTCCGCCTGCTCGCCCACCCGGACACGGACGAACTCCTCGTCGAGGTCGACGACGCGCTCCCCGACTTCCCGGGCTTCGCGCAGGCCGCGAAGCCGAGCCGCGAGCCCCGGCCTGTACCGCCAGGTCTGTGGTGGGTGTCCCACTACGGGGGCACGCTCGCCTGGGACCTGCTGAAGGACGACGGGGTGGCCTGCGGCAAAACCGTGCAGGCCATCCTCCCTGCCCGCTGGGAGGATGGCGTATGAGCCACGCAGGCCTTCCCCAGCGCATGCCGAGCCGGCGCGGCAGCAGGCCGGCGCCCCGCGTGGACTTCACGCCCCAGGACATCGCGGCCGGCCCGGTCCCTCAGGGCATGGGTGATCTGGCCACGCGCGTGCGGAGCCTGTTGGATCTGCAGCGCGGGGCCCCGCCGACGCTGCCGTTGGGCGGGGCGCTGTTCGACATCGTCGTCACTGCCTCCGGCGCCAAGGCCTACGCCGCCGTCAGCGTGATGGACGAGATCCAGCGCTCCCCCGGGGCACGTCCCGACGCGCGCGCCTGCGGGCCGGTGATCGAGGACCCGGAACACGGCCGGCTCATCTGGCTCGTCCCGCCGGGCACACGCGAGAGGTGGAAGCCCCACCGCTACGCCACCTGCCTGAGCTCCCCGTACCTGCTCGCCCTGCCCCCGCTGGATCGGACCGAGCCGCCCGGCCCGTACTGGCTGCGCCCCTGCCGCTCAGACCGTCTCGTGCCTCCCACTCCCCTGGCGGACTTCCTCGCCCGCTTCCGGCCGGGCCCCGTCCCGCACGAGGAACTCCTCGGCACCTCCCTGAGCACCATCTCCTGATCCCACCCTGAGGAATGCACTGTGACGACCCCCAGCGGCTCCCCGGCACTCGCGCCCCGGCCCGAAGACGCGCGCCTTGAGATTGCACGGCGGCGCTTCCAGGCGGAGACCGTGGCTGCGGCCCGCGCGGCAGGCCGCACGGTGCGCGTCGCCCCCTACATCCTGGCCGCACCCGGGCCTGAGCGGCGGGCGGATCTGGAGCTGATCGAAAAGTATGTGCGCAGCCGGGGATGGCAGCTCGCCGCGACCTCGTTCGCCGACCTCGGCCAGCCCCCGCCGATCGGGCAGCGCAGCGGGTTCGCGGAAGCCTGCCTGTATGCCGCGCGGGGTTTCGCGCACGGCATCGTCGCCCTCAGCCGAGCCGCAATCATCACCGACAACCAGGCGTACGCGGACATCCTCGACCAGCTCCACCACCGGGCAGTGTTCCTGGCCTACCTGCCCGCGTCCGGTGGGCCCGGGCCCGCATAGACCGGCGCCGGCCGGGCGGTATCCCCCGTCACCGCCTGGTCGGCGCCTCTCCACCCCCGCACCCGCACCCGCACCCGCACCCGCACCCGCACGAACCGTTCCTCGACATTGCGCACCATCGCCTGATCCCGCTCCCGTACAACCCGCCGCGCTGAGAGCCGAAGCGACCTGGAGGCCCTGTGCACGCCCTGATCGCGAGCCCGTTCCTCGACGAGCATCTGATCGTCCGCCCCGGACACGACACCGGGGTCCAGATCCCTCATGCCCGCTACGCAGAGGTGAAGCGGGCCGCGGACGACGGCCGGCTCCCACCGGCCTGGCTGGTCGACGCCGCCCGCCAGGCCTTCTCGCTCGACATCGCCGGGCAGCCCCTGGCCGGCACCGTGCTCGTACGGATTGCGAGCCCTTACGGCTACGCCCGCGCCTCGTGTGAGATCAACAAGGGCTGTGACTACGACTGCCCCCACTGTTACCTCGGGCTGAAACGGTTGGAGGCAGTGCCGTGGCCCGACAAGGTCCGGCTGCTCGACATCATGCGCGACGCTGGCGTGCTCTGGCTCCAGATCACAGGCGGCGAACCGCTGATCGACCGCGAGTTCCCCGAGGCGTACGCGTACGCCTTCGACCTCATGCTGACCATCTCGACGAACGGCTCACAGCTCCACAAGCCGAAGATCCTTAAGACACTCGCCGAGCGGCCACCCCACCACCTGTCGCTCAGCGTCTACGGCGCGACGCCGGACACGTACGACGCATTCACCCGCAACCAGGGCGCGTTCGGCCGCCTCGTCCGCGGGCTCGACGCCGCCCGCGAGGCAGGCCTACGGCTTCAGCTGAACATCGTCCTGACCAAGGAGAACGCCGACGAGTTCGACGCCATGGAGCGCCTGGCCGAGCGTTACGGCCACGTGTTCGTCTTCACGAACATGTCGCCCACCATCGACGGCGGCTCGGCGGGCTGACCGGCCCCCTGGTTTACGTCAGGCAGATCTTCAGAACGGGGGTTCTTCGCTCCAAGCGGTGGTGATCGAGGGCTGTGGCAGACGCGGCTTGTCCTGATGCAGGAGGGCCACGGCCTCTTCGATGTGGCCGAGGTCGATGAGGTACCCGGCCAGGTCGTCGCGGTTTGCGAGAGCGTGCGGGCGCAAGACTGCGACGGCCTCCTCCGTGCGTCCGGCGCCGACGAGCAACTCGGCAACGTGTGGTGCCGCGTACGAGGTCATGCCCTCGGGGTGGGCGCGGACCTGTGCGATCGCCTCGTCGACGCCGTCACGGGCGGCGATCAGCGGCAGCCGCATCCAGTAGAGGTCCCAGTACTCCTCGCCCCCGCGGGCGCCAGCGAGAGCGTCGAGGTGTGCCAGGCCGTCCTCGGGGCGGCCCTGGTCGAGATACAGGCCGGCCAGAACATGGAGGATCCAATCGTCTCCGTTGTGGACGTCGGCCTGGATCCGCATGACATCGATTGCTTCGTCCTCCCGGCCGTGCCGGGCCAGGAGCTGCGCGAGCTCAACAGCCTGGTTGGGATCGTGGGCCCCGGATCGGTCGGTCTGCCGGTAGGTCGCGATCGCTCCCTCCACGTTGTCGAGTTCCTCCAGCAACCTTGCGAGCTGTCGTACGGCGTACCCCGCGTCATCACTCGCCGCGGCTGCCCGAAGCTCGTCGAGCCGGCCGTGCCGTGCCAGCAACGCGGCCAGCTGCTTGCGGTTGAGCAACGTGTTGCCGTCGGGGCGCAGCAGCGCGATCGCCTCGTCGATGCGGCCCTGGCGCTCGCGGATCGTGGCGAGCAGCCCGATTGCCGTGTCGCGATCGAGGCCTCGGCAGCACCACGGAAAGTCGGAGCACTGGTGCTCGGTCCGGGCGGCGAGCAGCGCGGCGGCTTCCTCGTCGCGGCCGGCCGGGGCTGCGACGTCAACCAGCGCCGCGGCGAGGGAGGGATCGGCGATGTGCGGGCACAGCAGGGTGAACGCCTCCTCGGCACGGCCGTGCCGGGCCAGCAGGCGCGTGTAGGACTCCAGCGCCATGGGGTGTCCGGCCTCCATGCGGACCCGGGTGATCTCGACTGCCTCGTCGGCGCGGCCCCAGCCCTCCAGCAGCTCGGCGGCGGCTTCGACGGCCGTCCACCAGCCGGTCGCCAGGTACGGAGCGAGCACCTCCAGCGCGTCGGACTGGCGGCCCTGCTCACCCAGCAACCGCGCCCAGGCCAGCGCGCAGAACCACTCCCCGTGTCCCGCCTGCAGCTCCACCACGTCGACATGGCCGCGTTCAAGCAGCCGCGCAACCAGTTCCGGCGGGATGCAGCCGGACCGCGTCCGGGCCCGGTAGTCAAGATCAGCAGCGTCCACGGATACGCACCCTAACGCTCGCCCCTGACATCTTCCCGACCCCACCAGCGGCTTCGAATACAGCACAGCTGGCATGACGCCCCCTGCCAACTGGAGCCTCCGCCTGGGCGCCCACGCGCCGCGAAGCTTGCGCAAACGACCAGCAGACGCCCGTCTCACTCGTCGCCGTCACCGCATGCAGCAACCGCTCCAAAGCAGACCAGGACCCCGCCCAATGGCTGCCCCCGGCCGCGGACCAGCACTGCCGCTACATCTCGGAATGGTGGGCACCAAAGTTCGCTGGAACCTCGCCGCCGACCCGGCCGAACTCGAGAGCCTGAAGGTATTCGCGGATGAACCGTGCGAAGAGACCATCGTGCTCACACCCGCCTCCTGAAACAGCCATTCGTAGCCAGGGGACTTGGCTGCTCGGCTACTCCCCAGGGCTGATTCAAAGTCCTGGGGGTCATGGAAACGTGCAGGTCGTTGGTGTGTGATGATCCGGTGGAAGACCGTCACGGACGCAACGAAGCTCCGGTTGACGGGGTGACCTTCCCAAGTCGCCCTGTCCGTCCGGAGAACCGGTGCCCTCGACACCGACGGCGAGCACGGTCCCGAAAGAGCGCAGCCAGGCCAGCAGGGCGCGATAGCCGTCGCTCGTGGTCAGGAACTGAGCGTCGTCCAGGTGCCGGCCGATGGGGTCGACGACGGCGGCGTGGTGGGTGTCGGCGTGGGTGTCCACGCCTCCGAAGACGTCCGGGCGCTGATCGGCCATGATGGAAGTGCTGTCCTTCCGGGTTGCGAAGAGGGGCAGCACACGCCGGTCGGGCGGCGGACAAAGCAGTGACGGGGGCTTCTAGCCCAAGCTCCTATCAGGTCACGAGCGCCCGATCGGCTGTGTGCGTGGTGGCCCTCCGCAGCGAGTCGACAGTTCTCCGACATGACAGCCCTTGGGCGTCAGCTTCGATGTGGGTCAGACCCGGCGGAGGACCACGGCACCATCATCACTGCTTCGATGTGCCGCCAGTCTGCCACTGTCTGCCTGACCAAGTCGCCCACCGCCGCCCAGCGCGGCGTGAACGGTGTCACCGAACGGCTGTCCGTTCTTCGCGATCCGCGCAATCGGCGGGGACGACGCCATTCGCTGGCATCGGCCCTGCTCACCGCCTGCTGCGCGGTGTTGGCCGGGGCTCGCTCCTGTCTGGCGGCGGGCCAGTGGGCCCGCCACGCGCCCCTGGACACACTCGCCCGGCTCGGCGTGCGCGCGGCCAGCCCGCTGGGTGTGCGCCGCGCACCGTCGAGTTCCACCATCCGCCGCCTGCTGACTCTCGTATGTCCCGGCGGGCTTGCCGACCTGCTCGGATGCGACCCCGCGGGCAGTCGGCACCTGGCCATGGACGGCAAAGCCGCCCGCGGCTCACGCACGGACGCCGGCCCGGCCGCCCACCTGCTCTCCGCCGTCCTGGAAGGCGGACGCACCGTCAGCCAGCTGCGGGCGCCGGACAAGACCACCGAGGTCACCGGCTTCACGAAGCTGCTGTCCCCGTTCGACCTGGCCGGTGTCGTGGTGACCGCCGACGCCCTGCACACCCACCGTGACCACGCCAGGTGGCTGGTCGAAGCAAAGAGGGCGCACTACCTGCTCGTGGTCAAACAGAACCAGCCGACGCTGCACAACACTTTGCGATCGCTGCCGTGGAAAGAGGTGACCTCCCGCCGCTACGACCGCGAGGCGGGGCACGGACGGCGTGAGACCCGCTCGGTACGCACACTCACCGTCACCAGTCTCGGCCTGGACTTCCCCTACGTGACGCAGGCCGCGAAGATCCACCGGCACCGCACCGACCTCAAGACCGGCAAGATCACCCGCCAGACCGTCCACGCCATCACCGACCTGACGGCGCGTGCGGCATCTCCTCAGGCCATCGGCCAACTCGCCCGCGCACAATGGGGCATCGAGGCCGTGCACCACGTCAGAGACATCACGTTCGGCGAGGACGCCTCGAAGATCCGCACCGGACACGGACCGGCGAACATGGCCACACTGCGCAGCTTCGCGATCAGCACCCTGCGCGCAGCCGGCCACCACAGCATCGCCGCCGGCGTACGCGAGGCCTCCTATACGCCCTTCACCCGTCCGCTGGACTTGATCGGACTGCCCTGACCAGCAACGCCACATGATCACCAAGACTTTGAATCAGCCCTGGCGCGACCTCGTTCTGCCGGGGCCCGACCCGGCGAGCGTCACCGTCCCCCAGCTCCACCAGGCCGTGCCCAGCGGCGACTTCTCCATCCTTCGGCAAGCCGGGTTCTTGCCGGGGCGCCCGAGAGGGAGGTAAGCCACGAGGACCATGGATACCGCCCCAAACCAGGCTTGCACTGGTCGCGGGGCGGTCGTCGATAGGGCTGAGCGACTTTAGACTCCCCGTCGCACGAATTCAGCTGACGCAAGGGCCCGGCCCCCAGAAACGAGGGGACCGGGCGGGTGGGTGCCCAGAAGCTGCTGAACAGCCGTGCAGGCGGTCGGGCTAGTTGGTCACTGGTTCATGCTGCCCATCTTCCAGACGGTCATGGACTTGACGGTGCTGCCATCACCGAAGAGGCGCAGGCCGAGGGAGTCCTGGCGGAAGGGGTAGGCGCGGGTGGTGATGGACTTGTGGTCGTTCGCGTACGCCTCGATCATCGAGCGGTCGAGGAACACGTCGAGGGTCAGGACTCCGTTGGAGAGAGCCAGCGGGCCCTTGTGGATGCCGAAGCCGGGTTCGGCGCTGGAGTTGTTCCCAGAGCGTGTCCGGTCGACGCCCAGCTGCCCTGCGGGAGCGTCGTAGAACAGGCGGGTCCGTTCCTCGTCGCCGGGGCTGCGGAGCACGTCGAGGCCGAAGGTGCTGGCGCTGCCGCGTTCCATGGTCAGCTTGATGTGGAGCATGTCGCCCTTGACGCCGGTCAGGCGGTTGTTGGCGTCGGCGAGGGAGGTGGGGGTGGTGATGTCCAGGAGCGGTGCTCCGGCGTGGAGGCGGGAGACCTCCTCGACGGGGCGGAAGCCGAGGTCTCCGTCGGGGCGCATGGACAGCTCGATGGGCAGGCCGGCGTTGTGGGCCCAGCCGGCGTCGTAGTGGGCGCGTTCGGTGCGTCGGTCCTGGGCGATGCTGAAGACGAGGGAGCGTCCCTTGTCGTCCACCGTTCCGCTGGGGCCGGTGAAGTGGTCGCCGTAGTCCATGAGCTTGGGCTCGGTGGTGTCGGGGGTCCAGCGGCGGTTCGTAGCGTCCCACGTTCCGGCCCAGTAGTAGACGTACTTGCTGCTGTACTCGCCGGGGCCGGCGGGGAAGGCCGGGTTGATGAGCAGGGCCCGGCGCTCGCGGCCCTGGGCGTCCTTGCCGATGGGCAGGAAGGTGGGCAGCTCCCAGACCTGTCCGGTCTTGGGGTGGGCTGCCACGTCACCGACCATGAGGGGGCCGGAGTAGGTCCAGTCGGTGAGGTTCTTGGAGGTGTAGAGGAGGGCGGTTCCGCCGATGTCCTTGCCGTCGGTGCTCTGGACGCCCGAGCCCATCAGCTGGAACCAGGTGTCTCCCTCCTGCCAGACGAAGGGGTCACGGAAGTCGCCGAAGCGGACCTTGCGGCCGGCGCCGACGTTCAGGTCGGCGGTCTGGCTGGTGACGAGGGTGGGGTGCATCTTCCACTCGACCAGGTCGGTGTCGGCCGGGTCGACGGGGCGGGCGAGACCGGTGGCCTGATTGGGGCGCTGGGAGTCGTTGCCGGCCGTGAACAGCAGGACGGGCACACCGTTCTCGTCGTAGGCGGCGTCGCCGGACCAGACCCCGTCGGGCGCCACGCTGTCCTCGGTGGGCGCGAGGGCGACGGGCAGGTCGCGCCAGTGGACCAGGTCCTCGCTCACGGTGTGTCCCCAGGCGATGTTGTGCCAGTAGGGGCCGTGGGAGTTGAACTGGTAGAAGAGGTGGTACTTGCCCTTGTACTGGATGGGGGCGTGAGGTTCGTTCATCCAGTGGTTCGGGGCGGTGAAGTGGTAGCCAGGACGGTAGCGGTCCCCGTCGTACCGGGAGCGGTCCATCTCCATCTGAGCCTTGGGAGTGGTACCGCCCGCGAAGGACTGCACGTCCTTCTGGTGGCCGGCCGTGACCGAGGCCGGGGTGAGGGCGCTGTTGTGGACCTTCACCTCGTCGATGAGGCCGTTGAACATGTTCACGGCGAACGTGCCATTGATGATGGCCGGCTGGTTGTGACGGCCGATGATCAGGGGGACGTCGGCCTTGGCCAGCCGCGCGGTGGTGGGGACGGCGGTCTGGGCGACCTGCTCACCGTTGAGGAAGAGCCTGATCGCTCCCTCGTTCGGAGCGAAGACGGCGGACAGGTGCGCCCACTTGCCCGCGGCCAGGGCCGTCGGCTTGGGGACCGTCACCTCGTACCAGGCGTCGCCGGTTCCGATGCCGAACTGCCACCTGCCGTGCCGGCCGACACCGAGGGAGAAACCCCGCTTGGCCGCCTTGTCCTGCTGGTTGACGACGACGGACGGCTTGCCGTCGTCTCCCCACTCGAACGCACGCGGCGCGACCCATGCCTCAAGGGTCAGGCCGTCCGTGGACAGCTGCGTCTGATCCGCGGCCCGGGTGACCCAGGTGGAGTAGCCGTCGAACAGCAGGGCGCCGGAGAGCACGCCATCAGCTTCGTTCTTCGGGCGCCAGAGCGGGTCGCTGTCCGGCTTGTACTGCGCGTCGGTGAAGACGTAGCTGATGGGGTCGGCGGCCTGGCTGACCTTCTCCCGGGTGGTGGTGCCCCGGCCTTCGGTGAAGTCCCAGTGGGCGGCGAGTCCCTTCACGGTCGGGTTGGGTGCGGGGTCGGTGCCGACGCGGACGTCGTCGAGGTTGATGTGGCCCCAGCCGCCGGTGGCCTTGTCCACAAGGGTGACGCGCAGCTGCTTGCCGAGGTGTTCGCGTGCGTCCCAGGTGACGCGGCGGTACGACTCGTTGTCGGTGCCGGTGGCCTTGTGCAGGACGGTTCCGTCGAGGGTGGTCAGGGCGGCATAGAGGTCGTTGTCGTTACGGCCGCCGGAGACCAGGACGCTGACCATGCCGGTGCCGGTGAGCGTGAACGGCTCGGACGTCACCGTCCCGGTGGCGGCGTCACCGCCCGCGCCGAATCCCCACAGGTGGTAGGAGCCCTGCTGGTTGAAGCAGCAGCCCCAGCCCCAGCCCGGGTCGTCGGTGACCGCCCCGGTGAAGGCGGTGCCGGTAGTGGTCCAGCCGCTGAGATCGCCGGTCTCGAAGCCGGGGTTCGACAGGCTGGTTCCGGTCGCGCTGGCGGTCTGCGTCATCACAGGCGATGTCAGACCCAGACATATCGCGAGCGCGAGCAGCAGGCGCTGCAAACTGCGGCTGGTCGCCGTTCTCGATGGAGCACGGGTTCGCATACGAATCTCCGTCGGTGTGGGGTTGGGTTGATCGGGCGGGGTGAACGCCGGCCCTGGGCGCGGTACGGCCCGGGGCTGACGCGTGTAGGGGGTGGGGGTCAGGGGCGCCGGACGGGGACGTTGACGTCGGCGACGTTGATGTGACCCCAGCCGCCGTCGGCCTGGTCGACGACCTCGATGTAGATCCGGTCGCCGATGTGGGCGGAGAGGTCGAAGACGACACGGCGGTACTGCTCGGTGCTCCGGCCGGTGGCCTTGGCCAGCACCTTTCCGTCGCGGGCGCGGACGGCGGCCGCGTAGAGCCGGTCGGGGTCGTTGCCGCCGGACACGAGCAGGTCGATCACGCCGTCTCCGCCGAGGACCACGGTGGCGGAGCGCAGGACGCCGGTGGCGCCGTCGCCGCCTCCGGCAGGGTTGAAGCCCCACAGGTGGTGGCCGGTCGGGTCGGCTTCGGTCTCAGCCTGGTAGAAGGGGCCGCCCCAGCCCCAGTCGGTGCGCGTGGTGACATTGGCGTCGCTGAAGGTCGTGCCGGAGACGACGGTCCATCCGGTGAGGTCGCCGGTGGCGAAGTCGTGGTTGGGCAGTGCGTCGGCGTCCGCAGGGCGCGGCGGGTCGTACGCGGCGGGTGCGGCCGTGGTGTCGTAGGCGCCGTTCATGCGCCAGACGTCCAGGGACACGACGCGCGCCGACCCGCCCTCGGCGGCCAGCCGCAGGCCGGTGGCGTCCTCGCGGGTGGGATAGATGCGGCTGGTGAGGCTGTTGGTGCCGTTGACGTACGCCTCCAGCATCGAGCGGTCGAGCAGGACCCTCAGGGCGAGGCGTCCGCCGTCGAGTTCCACGCTGCCGCCGTGGACGCCCTTGCGGACGTCCGGGTCGAGGCTGGAGCGCCCGCGGTCGATCAGGAAGCGGCGCTCGTCCGCGTCGTAGGTCAGCAGGGTCTCTTCGGTGCCGTCGGCGCAGGCCCGGACCGCCAGGGTGATCGTCCGCGCGCCGCGCGGCTCGATGACGGCGCTGATGTCCAGCAGGTCGCCGGAGACAGCGGCGAGCCGCCGGTTCGCTTCCGCCACCGAGGCGTGCCGGATGCGGGCCAGTCGCGTGCCCCGCAGACCGGCGGCCTCAGCGATCGGTTCCACCCCGAGGGTTCCGTCCTGGCGCAGGGAGACGGACACGGGCATGCCGGCGTTGTGCGCCCAGCCGGACTGGGCGTGCTGCTGCTCGGTACGGCGGTCCTGGGTGATGCTGAAGACAACGGATCGGCCGTCGGGGGTGACGAAGCCGGATGGGCCGGTGAAGTGCTCGCCGAAGTCGAACTCGCGGGGCTTTTCGTGGTCGGGGACGAAGCGGTGCTCGCGCTTGTCGAAGGTGCCGATCCAGTAGTACGTGTGCTTGACAGCGTTCGGGTTGAACCCCTCCCACCACGGACAGATCAGCAGGATGTGCTTGCCGGTGCGCCGGTCGCGGGGACCGGGGAGTGGAAGGAGCACCGGCAGCTCCCACACCTCACCGGGCTCGGGCAGTGTGTCGAGATCGTTCCAGTGGAGCGGACCCTGGTAGGTCCAGGGCCCCTCGGGCCGGCGTGCGGTGTAGACGAGCGCGGTTCCGCCGTGCTTGCGCGTGACCTGCGCGCCGTCGTAGTCGACGATGCCGCTGCCGACGAGCTGGTACCAGACGCCGTCCTCTTCCCAGACGAACGGGTCGCGGAAGTTCTCCGCCCACGCGGTTCCCGGACCGGCCGGCAGGTTCGCCGGGGCTTCGGTGACCGGCTCGGAGCGCATCGTCCAGGTGGGGAGGTCGGTGTCGCCGTCCGCGGGGTAGGTGGACACGGCGAGCCCGGTGCGCTGGCGGTAGGGCAGCCGGTCGTCGCCACCGGTGAAGAAGAGGACCGGCCCGCGGTCGCCGTCGACGCAGGCAGATCCCGACCAGATGCCGTCAGGGCCGGCGGAGTCCGCGGCGGGGGCCAGGGCGACGGGCAGGTCGCGCCAGTGCACCATGTCGGTGCTGACGGCATGGCCCCAGTGGATCTGGCCCCAGAACGGTCCGAGCGGGTCGTGCTGGTAGAAGATGTGGTACTTGCCCTTGAAGTAGACCGGGGCGTGCGGCTCGTTCATCCAGTGCCAGGGCGGCAGCATGTGGAACTGGGGGCGGTGCCGGTCGCCGTCGAAACGGGACCGGTGGGGGGTCAGGTCCGGGCGGGGCACGCGGTGACCGGGCAGCGCGGCGATCTTCTCGGCGTGCTCTTGCTGCGCCGTCGCGTCGTCCAGGGCGCCGGGGCGGATGGCGAGGCTGTCCATCAGGCCCATGTACATGTTGGCGTGGAACTCGCCGTTGAGCAGGGTTGGGCGGTTGTGCTTCCCGATGAGCAAGGGCTCGCCTGGCGCGGGCTCGGGGGCTTTGTCGGGGGTGACGGTGGTGCCGATTAGGTGGCCGTCGAGGTAGAGGCGCAGCTGGTGGGCGGCCGGGTCGTAGGTGGCCGTGACGTGGCTCCACCGGCCCTTGGCAGCCGGCTGGTCCGGATCCCCCTTGACCTCGACCAGATCGGTGCCGAAGCCCAGCTGGAAGACGATCTGCCCGAAGCGGCGCAGGCCGAGCAGGAAGCCGGTCCTCGCACCCGGGTCGTGCTGGTTGACCAGCGCCTGGGGCTTGCCGTCGATGCCGTGCTCGTAGGCGTAGGGGGCGATCCACACGTCGACGGTCATGCCTCCGGCGAGGTCGAGCTTGCCGGGTCCTTGTGCCGTGACGCAGGTGGAGTAGCCGTCGAAGTACAGGGCCCGGCCTTGCACGCCACGACGGCGTACGGGGTCGCTGCCGGGCTTGTACCGGGCGTCGTTGAAGACGTACTCCACCGGGGCGGCCGATCCGGAGACCGCCTCGCGGGCGACCGCGCCGGACCGTTCGTCGAAGTCCCAGCGGGCGGTGGGCTTTTGAGGGCCGCCGGGCCGGCCGCCGGTGGCGGCGAAAGCGGGTACGAACGAGAGCGGCACGACGGCACCGCCGACGGCGGCGGATACGACCCTGAGGGCTGTTCTTCTCCTCATGCTGCCTCCTGGGCTGCGTGACAGACGGCGACCTGACGGCCTGCCAATTCGATTTAGGTGATGGGTCGGCATGGTTCGGGCGCCGTCGCCGCTAAAGCAAGAGCTAACGCATACGAATCTCATCTTCGCGCTACCCAGAGCTATGCAAATCGGTACAGAAAGTCACCGTTACGCAGGCGAGATGTCCGGGGTGTTGACAGCGCATGACGAGTGAAGCAATCTCATCGCATCTTGCTAATCCGATTTAGCCGAGCGGAGCTGATCCACCGATGTCCGAACGCCGCGTGACCATGGCCGACGTCGCCCGCGAGGCGGGCGTATCGCCGACGACCGCGTCGTTCGCCCTGTCCGGCCGTACCGACATGCGCATCTCCGACGCCTCCCGGGAACGGGTCCTGAAAGCGGCCAGGCAGCTGGGCTACCGCCCGAACGTCACCGCGCGCAGCCTGCGGACGAAGTCCACACAGACCATCGGGTTCGTCTCGGACCGGATCACCACCACCCCGTTCGCCGGCGACGTCATCCGCGGCGCCATGGAGGCCGCCCGCGAGCGGGACAACCTGCTGTTCATCACCGAGGCCGGCGGCGACCGCGCCGCCGAGTCCTCGCTGGTCCACGCACTGCTGGACCGCCAGGTCGACGCGGTGATCTACGCGACGATGTTCACCCGCTACGTCACTCCTCCCAAGGAACTGTTCGGCCGCCGCGTGGTGCTGCTGAACTGTCTGGCCCCCGGCTTCGACGCCCCCTCCGTCATCCCGGACGAGCTGGAGGCCGGCCGGGACGCGGCCCGCGCCCTGCTCACGGCCGGCCACACCCAGGGCATCTGGGCGATCGGCGGCCACCAGGCCGTCCCGGCCACGCCCGAGGGGATCATCGCCGGCAACGAACGCATGCGCGGCCTGGAGGAAGTGCTGCGCGAGGGCGGCGCCCGCCTGGACGGCGTCATCGAATGCGACTGGGACACGCTGGACGGCTACCGGGAGGTGTCCGCCCTGCTGGCGGCCGGGACCCGCCCCCGGGCGCTGGTGTGCCTGGCCGACAGGGTGTCCTTCGGCGCCTACCAGGCGCTCGCCGAGGCGGGGCTGTCGGTACCCGGAGACGTGTCGGTGATCTCGTTCGACGACCAGGACATCGCCTCCGTGCTGCGGCCCGCGCTCACCACGCTGAAGCTGCCGCACTACCAGCTCGGACGCCTGGCCGTGGAGCTCATCCTGCGCGGAGGGCCGCTCGACCCAATCGTCCACCGGGTCCCCATGCCGCTGCGGGAGCGTTCCTCCCTCGGCGCCCCAGCCGGGAACTAGGCCGGCGACAAAAGACAGCCGTCCCGCCACCCACTCCGAGAGTCCGGAGTGGGTGGCGGGACGGCCACCAAGAACAGCGACCGACGCAACCGGTCGCCAAGGGCGGGTCCTGCAAGACCCGCCTCCGTGAGATGGAGGAACCTCGTGGTGTTCAGAACAAGGCGCCTCGCTGCTGCGAGTGTAGCCGCCGCGGCGGCTACCGCGCTCGTCGCCGGATGCGCGTCCGGCAGTGGCGGGAGCTCGTCCGGGGCCAGCGGTGACACGCTGACCCTGTGGACGCACAACGCCGGCAACTCGGCCGAGCTCGACGTCGTCAAGAAGATCATCAAGGACTTCAACGGCTCCCAGAGCAAGTACAAGGTCGAGCTGCAGTCGTTCCCGCAGACCGACTACAACAACTCCGTGGTCGCCGCGGCCTCGGCCCGCAAGCTGCCCTGTCTGCTCGACGTGGACGGCCCCAACGTGGCGAACTGGGCCTGGGGCGGCTACCTGGCCCCCATCGACGTCACCGGCAGCCAGGTGCCGGTCGAGGACCAGCTCGACAGCACCGTCGGAACCTACAACGACAAGCTGTACTCCTTCGGGCACTACGACGTCTCCCTGGCCTTCTTCGCCCGCAAGTCCGTCCTCGACGAGCACGGCATCCGTATCCCCACCGTGGACAAGCCCTGGACCAAGGGCGAGTTCGACGCCGCCCTGGCCAAGCTGAAGAAGAGCGGCAAGTTCGACTACCCGCTGGAGATGGGCACCGGCGGCAGCGGCGAATGGTGGCCCTACGCCTACTCCCCTCAGCTGCAGAGCTTCGGCGGAGACCTGATCGACCGCAACGGCTACAAGACCGCCACCGGCACCCTCGACGGCAAGGAGTCCGTCGCATGGGGCAGCTGGTTCCAGTCCCTGGTGACCAAGGGCTACATGGCCAAGAAGTCCGGCGCCGACCCCAACAAGGACTTCCTCGCCGGCAAGAGCGCCATCCAGTGGGACGGCAGCTGGAACGCGACCAAGAACGCCGAGAAACTCGGCGACGACCTGGCGATCATTCCCCCCGTCGACTTCGGCAACGGCCCTAAGATCGGCGGCGCCTCCTGGCAGTGGGCCATGAGCTCCACCTGCTCCAACAAAGAGGGCGCGCAGGAGTGGCTGAAGTTCTCCCGCCAGACCAAGTACTTCGTCGATTACGCCAAGGCGACCAGCACCATCCCCGCCACCAACGAGGCCGCCACACAGGTCGAGGACTACCAGCCCGGCGGCAGGTTCGCGGTGCTCGTCCAGTTCGCGCAGAAGTACGCGACGCTGCGACCGGTCACCCCGGCCTACCCCTACATCTCCACCGAGTTCCAGAAGGCGGCCCAGGACATCCTGGCCGGCGCCGACCCCAAGAACGCCCTCGGCCAGGCCGCGAAGAACATCGACAACAACCTGAAGACGAACAACAACTACTCAGGCTGACCCGCCCCGGTCCGGTTCGGGCCCCCGACCACCCGACCCGAACCGGACCGGCTCCCTGGAGATACCGTGACCACCAAGACCGCAGCCCCCCAGCGGCTGCGTCCGGTCCGGCGAACCCGAACGAACAACGCCCGTCGCCGTGAGAGCCTCACCGCCCTCGGCATGGCCACCCCGGCCGTCGTGCTGCTGCTCGTCTTTCTCGTCGTACCGGTCGCCCTCGCCTTCGCCCTGGCCTTCACCGACGCGAGACTCATCTCGCCCACCCCGGCCCGCTTCGTGGGCCTGAGGAACTTCACCCAGCTCTTCGAAGACCCCGTCTTCTACAAATCACTGCGCAACACCCTCTACTTCGCCGTCGTCGTCGTCCCCCTCCAGGCCGGCCTCGCACTGCTGCTGGCCCTCCTGGTCAACGCGAAAGTACGCGGAGTCAACTTCTTCCGGACCGTCTATTTCCTGCCGGTCGTCACCTCGATGGTCGTGGTGTCCCTCCTGTGGACCTTCCTCTACCGGAAGGACGGCCTGGTCAACCACGTCATCTCGACGCTCACCATCGGCCACTTCCAGGGCCCGGACTGGCTGGGCGACCCGGCCACCGCGATGCCCGCCATCATCCTGATGTCAGTGTGGCAGGGCGTCGGCTTCCACATGATCATCTGGCTGGCCGGCCTGCAGACCATCCCCGCCGAGCTCTACGAGGCCGCAGAACTCGACGGAACCAGCACCTGGCAACGCTTCCGCCACGTCACCTGGCCCGGACTGCGCTCCACCCGCACCTTCGTGCTCGTCACCATCACGATCGCCGCATTCAGCCTCTTCACCCAGATCAGGGTGATGACACAGGGCGGCCCACTCGATTCCACCACCACCGTCGTTTTCCAGGCGGTGCGCACCGGCTACGAGCAGCAGCAGACCGCCTACGCGGCGGCCATCTCGCTGATCTTCTTCGTACTCGTCCTGACCGTGTCGCTCGTCCAGCGGTTCCTGACCCGGGAGAAGGACTGACATGACCTCCCTCCTCAAGCGGCTCGGCGGTCATGCCGGCCGCATCGTCCTGGCCCTGGTCTTCGCTCTCCCGCTCGTCTTCATGCTGGTCTCGTCGTTCAAGACGGACGACCAGATCTTCGGCGACCTGGGCTCACTGAGCGCCTTCCTCCCGGTCGGGGCCCTGTCGCTGGACAACTACACCAGCATGTTCGACCGGGTCCCCGCGGCACGGTTCCTGCTGAACTCTGTGCTGATCTCGTCGATCACCGTGGTCCTCGGCATCATCGTCAACAGCCTGGCCGCCTTCGCGCTCGCACGGATGCGGTGGTCAGGCCGCAAGCTCGTCCTGACCACGGTCATCGCAACCCTCATCGTGCCGTTCGAGACCTTCGCGCTGCCGCTGGTGTGGTGGGTCAACCAGCTGCCGCTTCTGCGCGTGAACGGCTTCCACCTGGAGTGGACCACCGGCTGGATGGACACCTATCAGGTGCAGATCCTGCCGTTCGTCGCCAACGCCTTCTCGATCTTCTTCTTCCACCAGTTCTTCCAGAGCATCCCCAAGGAACTCGACGAAGCGGCGATCATGGACAGCGCCGGCTGGTTCACCATCTACCGCCGCATCGTGATGCCGCTGTCCGGCCCGGCCGTCGCCACCGTCGCCATCCTCACCTTCCTGCCCGCCTGGAACTCCTACCTGTGGCCGCTGATGGTCGTCCAGAGCGAGGAACTGCGCCCGGTGATGGTCGGCATCTCCTACTTCTTCCAGCTCAACGTGGGCTGGGGCCAGATCATGGCCTACTCCTCCATGATCACCGTGCCGATCCTCGCCCTGTTCGTGGCGTTCCAGCGGTCGTTCGTCAACAGCATCGCCTCCACCGGCGTCAAGGGCTGAACCCGCACCCGCGCTGTCGGATCCGCCCCGTCCTCATGACTTCCGTGTGCTTCGCAACCCCCTGAGAAAGGCCCCGTGTGTCCACGTCGCCTGCCGACCCCCACCTGCCCGCCGTACATCTGCGACCGCCCCGCAACTGGATCAACGACCCCAACGGCCTGGTCTTCCACGACGGCCATTACCACGTCTTCTTCCAGTACAACCCGCACGGCCCCCAGCACGCGAACATGCACTGGGGCCACTACCGAAGCCCCGACCTGCTCACCTGGGAACCCCTCCCCGTCGCCCTCGCCCCCACGCCCGGCGGATACGACGCCGACGGCTGTTTCTCCGGCAACGCCATCTCCACCGGCGACCGCATGGTGGCCTTCTACTCCGCCCATCGCAACGACCGCTGGTGGCAGCCGGTCACCACCGCCGAGTCCCACGACAACGGCCACACCTGGGCCAAACGACCGGACCTGCTCATCCCCGAACCGCCCGCCGGCACCACCATGTACCGCGACCCCTACGTCTGGCGGCAGAACGAACGCTGGCGGATGCTGGTCGGCTCCGCCCTCGACGACGGCCGCGCCGCGGCACTGCTGTACGAGTCCGAGGACCTGGAGCACTGGACGTACCGCGGCCCCTTCCGCACCAGCGACACCGCTGCCGGTGCGGACCCGATCGGCTGGGAGTGCCCCCAGTACGCCACCTTCGGCGACCGAAACGCCCTGATCCTCAGCGACTGGACCCCCCAGGGCGGCCCCAGCCACACCACCGTCGTCACCGGCCGGGAGAAGAAGGAGGGGTGCTTCGAAGCGGACACGGCCCCCGTGCCGCTGGACCACGGTCCCGACTTCTACGCCCCCGCCCTGCTGAAAGCCCCCGGAGAAGACCGCTGGCTGATGTGGGGCTGGGCCTGGGAGGCCCGGGACGACGCCTGGGCACACGAAGCCGGCTGGGCCGGCGTCCTCACGCTCCCCCGCGAAGTCAGCCTCACCGCAGACGGCACGGTCGCCCAGCGCCCCGCCCGCGAACTGCTGGCCCTGCGCGGCCCACGAGTCCTGCACGGCACCGGCCACGCCACACGGACCGATCCGGCCGAACTCGGCCAGATCGGCCACACCTTCGACCTCACGGCCGCCCTGACACCAGACACCACCGGTACCAGCGGGCTGCGCCTGATCACCTCCGCCGACGGCTCCGAGTACCTCGACATCATCCTCGACCCCACGGCAGGCCGCCTCGTCGTCGACCGCACCCACGCCTCGACGGACGCCCGCGCACGGGGAGGCGTATACGCCGCCCCCTGCCCGGCTGCGGCACACCCCAACACCCCCGTTGAGCTCCGCGTGATCGTGGACCGCTCGATAGCCGAGGTCTACCTGGCCAACGAACAGGTCCTCACCCTGCGGTTCTACCCGTCCACCGACGGACCGTGGCAACTGCAAGCCCGCACGACCGGTTCACAGCGCAGCGAGTTCACCGTCGCGGCATGGAACCTGACCGCACATGACACCCCGCAGGAAGCCCAGCTGGCGGGCCGGGGCGCACAGGGCGCTTGATCGCCTGATGCACAAGCCCGGAAGACCGGACCAATACGCCTTCCCGTCGCACGTGCCACACCTGACAGACCTGCCCACCCGCACATGGACAGGCCCTGCAAGCTCTGTGCCGTGTGCGGCAGACACGTCCACCGCAGCACCCCACGCCCTCACGGCGCCCTTGACTGCGATCTGTGGCGCGGCGACAGCCCCGCGCCCTGTTTGAGAGGCAGACAAACACCATGGCTCGACCCGGGTCCCCCGGCACCATCGACGTCCTCGGCGAGTGCGTCGCCGACATCTTCGAGGACCACGACCGGTCCGATTCCGACGGGCTGGCCTTGCGGGCACTGCCCGGAGGAGGCCCGGCCAACACCGCTGTCGCTCTCGCCCGGCTCGGCACCCCCACCCGCTTTCTCGGACGCTTCTCCAACGACGCCTTCGGGACCCTCTTCCGCGCCCGTCTCAGCGCCTCCGGCGTCGACCTCAGCGCCAGTGTGACCACCACCGAGCCCAGCACTCTCGCCGTCGCCGACCTCGACACGGACGGCCAGGCCACCTACACCTTCTACGCCGACGGCGCCGCCGACTGGCAGTGGACCAACACCGAACTCGGCACCACGCGAAATGATGCCTCGGTCTGCCTGCACACCGGTTCCCTCGCACTGATCCGCCGACCCGGCGGCATCCGGATCGAGGATCACCTCGCTCAAGCGCGCGAGCACACGACCGTATCCATCGACCCCAACGCCCGCCCCCTGCTCGTGGCCCCCTCCGCCTACCGCGAACGGTTGCCCCACTGGTGCGCCCTCGCCGACATCCTCCGTCTCAGCGAGGACGACTGCGCCATCCTCGCCCCCGACACCGGGCTCGACGAGGCGTGCGACACCTGGCACGCAGCTGGCGCCCGCCTCGTCGTCATCACCCTCGGCGGAAATGGCGCCCTCGTGTCTCTCAACGGCACAAACGTCACCATCACGGCCCCTCCTGTCACCGTGGTCGACACCGTCGGCGCCGGGGACTCCTTCACCGCCGGCCTCCTTCACCACCTCGCCACCCTCGGACACCTCGGCGGCCGGCTCGATACGCTGACCCTCGACGACGCCGCCGAAGCCTGCTCGTTCGCCGCCCGCGTTGCTGCCCTGACATGCTCGGCCCCCGGTGCGAACCCGCCCTGGTCGGACGGATCGGCACTGCGGATGGACGCTGAACGAAACATGGCGCGTCACATGTGCTGAATGCTGGAAGGCTGCGGTGAGCAGGGCGGTTCAGCTCCGCGTAGTTGTCGTGCGTCGATGCGTCAGGGCGGCGAAGCGTTCCATCACCCAGGCACGAACGCGGACGTTCCCTTCCCGGTCGGCCCTGGCATTCGGCGTGGGCCGGTTCGAGCACGGCGGTAACGCGCGAAACGTGGAGCGAGCCGGGCTCTGTGGGAGTCTCCGCTGCAGTACCGGGGTGTCGATCTTCGCGGCGACGTCGGGGCGGGCGTGTTTGCGGGTGCCGCGGCGGTAGCGGTTGACGGAGTCGGCGGTGACGCCGATCTCCTGCGCGACGGCTTTCGCGCTGCCCAACTGCCTGATCAGGTAGCCGATCTGGCCCTTGAGGGTTTTCGGGGGCTGGCGGGTGAAGCTCTCGCGGTCGGTCCGCTCGATAGCGTCGTCGATCTCTCCGACCATGGTCCTACTCGCCTTCGTCCAGGACGGCGTCGCCGCCCTTGATGTGACGGGCCGAGTTGTTGAGGCCCTGTTCCATCAAGTCCACCATCCAGGCATGGGCCAACGCCCTCTATTGATCAGAAACTCATGGGGTTCTCGTCCAGGACGTAGCGGACGTGCGGGCCGCCGAAGTAGCCGCGGACGATGTGGGGCTGGCGCTGGCGTCTGCGGAAGAAGCGACGGGTCTCCGCGGCGAGTTCGGCCTGATCGCGGGCTAGGTGCTGCTGGGGCAGGCTGTGCTTGAGGTCGGCGTTGACCAGCTCGTCGGGGTTCAGCTCGGGCGAGTACGGGGGCAGGAAGTGCAGCTCGATG
>NZ_JBEPBM010000050.1:0-37391 GCF_040299205.1 Streptomyces sp. NPDC000983
GCCCCCCCCCGCGGCCCGGACGCCGCTCAGCACCAACCCGCTTTAATCGGGTCTGGTGCTCGCGCCGGCGTGCGGCCCCACCCCCGCCCCCCCCCCCCCCAATCCGCTTTTCGCTAGTGCCAGTTGCTGATCCGGACGTCGTCCGGCGAGGGGTCGCCCTTGCCCGTCTCGACGAGCTTCTTCAGGCTCATCAGGTAGGTCGCCCACTTGGTGGAGCAGTGGTTCATGAACTCCACCTGCTCCCGCCAGCCCTCGTGCCGGAAGAGCACGATCGTGTAGTCGTCCTCCTGTTTGAGGTCGAAGATGACCCGGGTGCCGATCCACTCCTCGGGGCCGTCGACGACCTCCCAGGCCACCCGCTCGGCCGGGGCGGTCTCCAGCACCTTCATGTCGAAGCCGCCGGGCAGGAAGCGGAAGCGGATCACTCCGCCGACCTCGCTGTCGCCCTCGGTGTCCCGCGTCCACCAGTCGGCCAGTCCGTCGATCGTGGTGAGCGCGTCGTACACGTCGCCGGGGGGCGATGTGACGCCGATCCTGTGCAGGATGTCCACCATCTCGTTGCCTCTCTCTCGGTCCGGGCGCCCGCGTGCGGGCGCGGCCGGTCAGCTCTCCTGACGGCGCTGGATCGCCTCGGCGATCCGCTTGATGCGCTGCAACCGGGCGTCCCAGGTGGCCCCGACGGCCGACAACTGGGCCACGGCCCGGGCGAGTTGGGTCTCGTCGACCTCGTAGCGGCGCTCGCGTCCGGACGGGGTGGCGTGGACCAGGCCGACCCGGTGCAGCACCCCGAGGTGCTTGGCGACGGCCTGCCGGGTGACGGGGAGGCTTCCGCTGAGGGTGGTCGCGGTGCCGCCGCCCTCGGCCAGCAGCAGGTCGAGCATCCGCCTCCGGGTGGGGTCCCCCACGGCCGACCAGAGCTCGTCGTCGACGATGACGCTCACGGGGCCGACACCAGCTTGTCGACGTAGGTGACCAGGCGGGGCAGGAAGTGGTTCCAGCCGTTGACGTGGTCCTGGTACTGCTCCTCCAGCACGGCCGCCTCCCAGCCCTTCTCCCGGAACCCGGTCTCGGAGAAGCGGAGCAGGGTGCCGGTGCCGGACGGGACGAGGTCGAAGGTGACCAGGAGCGAGTTGTCGGGCGCCGCACCTCGCTCCTCGTCGTACACCCACCGGAAGGAGAAGCGGCGGGGCGGGTCGGCCTCGATCACGGTGACGGGCACGACGTGCGACCCGGGGGTGCCCGCGTCGCCGAAGGTGATCGTGCCGGTGCCGCCGGGCACGGGGGTGAGGTCGGCCTCGTCCGGCCACCACTCCCGCAGGTGTTCGGGCTTGCTGACCACCTCGTAGACCACGTCGGGCGTGGCCGCGATGTGGATCTCCCGTTCGATGCTGCCGTACTCCATGCCGCTCTCCAGCCATGCGCAACCTTTGGTTGCATGTAACGGTAGAGCAGCCATGCCGCATGCGCAACCGAAGGTTGCCTGTTGGGCGGGTGGGTCTCAGGCGGCGTGTCCTCGTGCACGGGCCGGCGGGGCCGCCCGTACGAGGTCCCGGGCGGCGCCGACCCGGTAGGTGGTCTTGCCCGGATCGGCGACCGGTGCGCCCAGGACGATGCGGCCGGTCGCGCGCAGTTCCTCGCACACGTCCGTCGGCAGGGCGACGTAGCAGCCGCCGGCACGGCCCGCCGGATCGGCCTGCCGCCAGTAGCCGTAGCGCAGCCGGCCGCCGGTGTGGGCGGTGACGAAGACCGGGGTGCGGGGGTCCGACACGATGCGCAGCACGTCGGCGACCGGCCCGGTGACCGGGGCGGTCCGCAGTCTCGGACGGCCGGACCCGCCCCTCGGGAGGGTGGTGTCCGGCACGGAAGGCTGGGTGAGCGGCATCGGCACGGCCTTTCCAAGCGGAGAAGGGACACCGACCACGCCGAACGGGCCCGGTGTTGATCTTGCTGCGCCGCATTCTGGCGCACGCCACTGACAACGCGGCCCGCGCGCGGCACCGGCGCCCCGCGCGGGCGTGGGTCAGGTCATGGTCGCGGTCCCGGGACCGTCCGCCTCCCAGTCCTCGCCCGGCGCACTCGGCTCGTGGAGCTCGGTGAGGTAGCCGCCGGTCCCGGTGATGTCGAGCAGCCGCGCCAGTTGCTCGGGGCGGTTGTCCAGGTGCAGGGCGATCCCGGCCGGGTGGGTGCGCCGGCGCAGCATCAGCAGCGTGGACAGGCCCACGGAGTCGACCAGGCCCAGGTCGGCGCAGTCCAGGTGGAGGTGGCGCAGGGTCGGCCCGTGTTCCCGGGCGTGCGTGTCGAGCGCGCAGGCCAGCAGGGTCAGGAAGGTGTCCCCGGTGTCGTAGTCGAGGTCACCGCCGACCGTGACGACGAGGTCGTGCGGACCGGTGGCGCGGGTGGCGACCCGTAGCGAGGTGTGTGTGCTCATGCGCGTGCCCCCGCGCCGGGTGCGGACGGATCGGGCAGCGCGTCGAGCGTCCCGGCGGCCTCGTTCAGGAAGCTCTCGGCGCGCGGGAACTCGTGCAACTGGCCCGCGAGCCCGCTCAGCGCCAGGCCCAATGAGGCCGCCGGCACCCCGCGCACGGTCAGGATGTGGGCGGTCCAGGTCACGAACCGCCGGAAGATGTCCCGGTCGTCGAAGTACAGGGCGGTGGCGAGGAAGTCGAGGATGTGCCCGATGTCCTCGGCGGTGCGGTCGTACTGGTCCGGGCTGTACGACCGCATCCGTGGATACCTCTCCTCCAGACCGTGCAGCGTCTGCTTCACCAGGGCGGGCCGGTTGCGGGTGATGAGGGTGTACTCCTGGTCGACGAGGTGGGGCAGGTCGTCGACCTGCTGCCGGGCGGCGGAGGCGTACGAGGGCTTCAGCCCCTCGTCGAGGAGTCCGGCCGCGCCCCGCGCGTCCGCGGCCCAGGCGTCCGCGTGCAGCACACGGGCCTGCCGGCCGTCGGGGCCGAAGGCCGCTCCGCCGACGACGACCGGGACACCGATCGACTGGCATGCCGTCAGGGCGGCGTGGGCCGCGGGCAGATGGGTGGGCAGCGACGCGGACAGCAGGACCGCCTCGGGCCGGGTGGCGTGCAGATGGCTGATGAGGTGGGCGGTCGGCACATGGGCGCCCAGGAAGTCCACCTCCCGGCCGCGCCAGCGCAGGGTCTCCGCCACCAGCCGGGCCGGCAGGGCGTGCCACTCCCCGTCCACGCAGGCGACGGTCACCCGGGGGCGGCCGCCGGCGGCACGGGGCAGGCGCCGCGCCAGGGCGGCGACGGCCCGGTCGTTGACGGCGGTGACCGCGTGCTCGTCGGCCACGGTGATCCGGTTGCCCGCCCACTCCTCGCCGACCCTGCGCTGGACACCGCCGACGACGTCGAGGAGGAGGGTCTCCGGGGACCAGCCGTCCTGGGCCGCCGCCGTCACGACGTCGACCGCGCCCGTCTCGTCGGCGTCCAGTGCCGCCGCCCACAGTCTCTCCCGCAGGGCCAGGATCTCGGGGTCCTCGGGTGCCGCGTCCGTCATGCTTCGCTCTCCCTGCTCCCGTCGCCGGCGGTGCCGGGGCGGGTGGTGCGTCCCGCGACGAGTGTCAGCGGGCCCCGGCTGCCCGCCGGGTTGGTGATGGCGAGGCTGGCCATGTCGTCGTGGTGCCGGCCGCCCAGCCACTGGTCGGCCAGCATGTGCACGCGCTCGACCACCGCCTCGGGGGGCATGCGCGCGCAGTCCCGCAGCGCCGAGCGCAGCCGCCGCTCGCCGTACATCTCGTCGCCGAGCGGGCCGCCGCGCGCCTCGGTGATGCCGTCGGTGTAGAGCAGGCACGTCTCGCCGGGTGCCAGCGCGAGCCGCGCGGTGTGGGCGCTGACGTCGGGGATGGCGCCGATCAACTGCCCGCGGGTGTCGGCCTCCTCCACGCTCCCGTCACGGCGCACGATCAGCGGCGGAAGGTGGCCGGCGCTGGTCAGGCGGAGGTGGACGAGCCCCGCCCGGTGGCGCGCGGACGCCAGCGTGAGGGTGGCGAAGCGGGCGCTGTGGGAGTTGAGCAGGGCGTCGTTGAGCAGGCCGAGGACCTTCTGGTGGTCGCCGGAGAGCGGCAGCAGCGCCTGGAGGACGCTGCGGATCTTGCCGGTGAGCACGGCTGCCTCCAGCCCCTTGCCCGAGACGTCGCCGAGCACCGCGAACGACTCCTGGGCCGGGTCGGACCCGGGATGGACGTCGTAGAAGTCGCCGCCGACGCGTTCGTGGTCGTGGGAGGCGCGGTACCGGCCCGCGTATCCGACGCCGTGGACGTGCCGCAGTGTCGGCGGGAGGAGTTCACGCATCAGCGCGCTCGTGATGGCGGACTGCTCGGTGTAGAGGCGGGCCGCGGAGAGCGCGGCGCCGGCCCGGGCGGAGAACAGCCGCGCGAAGACCTCCTCGCCCTCGTCGAAGGCGCGGTGGCTGCCGGACCGGAGCAGGATCAGGGCGCCGGCCGGGAAACCGTGGCCCGGCAGCGGGGTGACGATCACGGACCCGAGGGAGCCCTCGAACCCCGGCGGGACGGCCCAGTCGGGGATCGCGTCCGGGCTGATCCAGCGGGCGGGCACCGGCGGGAACCCCTGGAGGGCCTCGGTGAGTCCCGGGACCACGTCGGGGTCGACCTCCAGCGCGGTCCCGGAGACCGGGCCGCCCTTCTGGGCGTAGGTGAGCGGGTAGCGGCGGCCGTGGGCGGGCGCGACCACGACGGCCGCGTCCGCGAGATGGTCGGCCGCCATCCGCGCGGTGACCTCCAGGCAGCGCTCCACATTGAGCGAGGAGAGCAGGGCGCTGGAGATCTCGGTGAGGACCTCGGACCGGGCCCGGGCGCCCTCCAGCGCCCGTTCGGCGAGCCGGAGATCGGTGTCCTCCATGAGCCACCACATCACCGCGCCGTCCGGGCGGGGGGTGGGGTGGGCCTTGAAGGTGCGGTCGGCGACCGCACCGGCCACGGGGTGCGCGGGGCGGACCTCGGCGCCCGGCCGCCGCAGCCTGAGATGGGCGGCGGCCAGCCATTCGGGGGCGGTCCACGCGGGCCCGGGGACTTGGCCGGGTCCGCGACTTTCGCCGGGCCAGGGGCCTTCCCCGGATACGGAGCTTTCGCCGGACCAGGGGGCTTCCCCGGGTACGAGACCTTCCCCGGGTGCGGGGCTTTCGCCTGGCCAGGGGGCTCCGTCGGGTCCGGCCAGCAGTCTGCGGGCGGCGTCGTTCAGTTCGACGATGCCGCCGTCGCGGTCGAGCACCAGAATCGGACAGGGTGCGCCGTTCCAGACGGCGCCGGTGCCGCCCGCCGCAAGGTGCGGGGCGGAGGCGGGCCCGGAGGCGGGAGTGGGAGAGGAAATCACAGGCAGGGGAGCGCCGGTCGCGCGCCCAACCCCCTTCCTGCTGATCGAGTACAGGACCGTTCCACCGTCCACCAAGGGGCCCGGCCACTGCAAGCGGCCGAGGGTAGCGAGGACACCCCGGCCCCTTGACGGGACATCAGAGATTCGACGGCCCGGGGCCGTCAGCGCCTTCCGCGCAACTTGCCCAGCAGCCGCTGCGCCTGGGCGCGGCGCCTGGGGTCGGCGGAGGCACGACGGACCTCCGCCACGGCACGACGCCCCTGCGGACTCCTGCTGAACCGCTTGATCCTGTCCAACATGCCTGGCACGACTGCCTCCTGAGTACGGTCGACGACCGCGCCGGTGCGGCACGGTCTTCGTACCGGCCGGTTACCCCCGCCCGGCCGAGTCATCCCTGCGGGTGTGCGGCGCCTCTCACGAGTGCCCCGGATCCCGGTGGGACCGCCGGGGTGACGGCATCGAAGATCACTCGTTTGACCGTATGAACAGCACGCCCGATCCCCCGGAAGAGCGAAACCAACATGTCCCTGCGTCGGCCCCTACTCACCGGCAGCCGCCCGCGCGCGCTCGATGTGGAACGCGCCGAGGCCGCCCTCATGGAGCACTACGCCCGGCTGGTCCGTCTGGTCTACGTCACACTCCCGCGCGGCCTCGGCCGCCACCGCCGGGTCCTGGCCGCCCACGGCGTGGTGCAGCGGGCCCTGCCCCGCCGAGCGCTCTCCCTGCCGGCCCAGCGCGGCCCGGGCGGGCCCGGCCGCGGCACCTCCGCCGAGTACCGGGCCCTGCGTACGCGGGTGCTGCGGGCCGCGCTGGCCCAGGACTCCCGGCCCCGGCGCGTCCCCCGGCCGTGGGACCGGCGGGCCGGGCTCCCCCTGCTGCCGACCGTGTGGGGACTCCGCGTCTTCCCGCAGTCCGGGGGCACGGAGGAGATGGTCCTGGACCGCGCCCTCGCCGAGGCCGACTGGCCGACACGGACGGCCTTCGCCCTCCTCGTGCTGGAGGAACTGCCCGGCGAGGAGACGGCGGACGTGCTGCGGGCGGCGGGCGCGGACCGCCCCGAGGCGGCCGTCCTCTCCGCACGGCGTCTGCTCGCGCCGGGGGCCGTCGCCGAACCCGGGGCGGAGGACGGCGCTGCCGACACCGGGGCCGGGGCGCCGCCCGGCACGGACGTGAAGGCGCCGTCCGCGGCACTGCTCGCACCCGAGTTCGACCCGTGCCTGCTGCACGCACGGCCCACGGACCTGCTGCGCCGTCGCCACCGCGTGCGCACCGCGGTGACCGCGCTGGTGCTGGCCGCCTGTGCCGGCGGCGTCGCGCTCTCCCTCCCGGACGGCGGACGCCACCCCGTCACCGCCGGTCAGCGGTCCGGGCCGGCGGCCGCGGTGGACGCCGACGCGCTGCTGCGCACCCCCGCCGACGCCTGGGCGGACACGGCCCGGGTCGACTTCACGGCCTGGCCGGCGCGCGGCGGCCGCACCGAGGACCGGCCCCTGCTGGAGCGCGCGCTGCGGGCCTGGGCCGACCCCTCCTGGCCGGGGCGGCGGTCCGCGGAACCCGGAGCGGCGTCCAGCGGGACCGGCCGGGCACCGAGACTGCTGTACGCCGGGGACGTCGACGGCCGTGCGGTCGTCGTCCTGCACGACGGCCTGACGACCGTGCGCTACACCGAACCGCCCCGCGGCGAGGGCACCCCCGAACTGCACTCCGCCCTCGCCGACGGCGCCGACGTGACGACCGCCGCCGCGGTCGTCGTCTCCCGCGAGAAGGGGTCGGTACGGCTGCTGCTGGCCCCCTGGATCGCCGAGGCCGGCACACGGGACCTGCTCGCGCCGGGCTCCGAGGGGGACGTGCTGAACCGTTCCGCGAGCGGTCTCACCGACCCGGTCCCGGTGCCGTCGCCCGGGGACGACTGCACGTCCTGGCCCGTGGTGCGGCTGGCCTCCTCGCCGCGCATCGTCGAGGACCACGCGTTCCTGCTGACCGACCTCGGCGGCCTGTCGCCCGCGCACCTCACCTACATGCCGCTCACACCGCCGGGCGAGCGGCCGCGCCCGCCCCGTGAGGCGACCGGCCCCGACGCCCTGGCGGGGTGGGCCCGGACCGCCTGCCGCCTCGACGGACTGCGCGGGCACGGCGTGCGGGCGGTCAACCACTGGGTGTTCGCCGAGCAGAAGCTCCCCGAGCGGGCCGGCGGGGCCACCTGGGTGTGCGCCCGCGCCGACACCTGGCGCGGACCGGGACGCGTCGAGTACCTGTTCCTCGGCGCGGGCCGGGGCGCGGCCCGCTCGGCCGGCGTCCGCGAGGACACCGCCGAGTGCAGCCGGTTCGGCCAGGACGTCGTGGCCGGCACCGACTGGCGGGCGCCGTCCGGGCAGTCGTACGTGCTGGCGGCCGGCAGCAGATCCGTGGTCCGCGTCGAGGCGAAGGGCCCGCTGAAGGCGACCGCCGACGGCCCCTTCCTCGCCGCCCGCAACTCCGGGAACGGGCTGCCGGAGGTCATCGGCAGGCTGCCGGACGGCGCGGAGGTGCGGTCGGTGCCGCGCTGACCCCGCCCGGCGAAGTGGGCTCCCGCCCCGGCTCGGGGGCGTCACGGGACGGGAGCCCGGTCCCTCCCGCGACTGTCACTTCGCCGTGGAGGCTCTCGGCGGATGCACCTGGCCGACGACATCCCGGGCAAGCTCTGCTTCTGATGCGGCTTGGCACCAGCACCACCGTCACCGGGCCGCGCGTGCGGCTTCGGCTGCGGGCCGGCCGGGGGCTCGGGTGCGACACCGGCCGCGAGCGCAGGTGCCGAGCACCTCGGGGCGTAGGCATACACCCGGCTCGATGCGAGGGCGCGGCCCGGGACTTGTACTCGGCCGGGGACATGGGGCCGGTCGCCGTACCGGCTACCGGCCCCGGCGCGCGGCCCGTGGGCGGGCGAGCGGCCCCGGTGCGTAACCGCGCCGGGCGCCCGCCGAGGCCGTATCCACGCCGAGGCGTCACCGCCGCAGGTCGTGGAGGATCTCTCGGGCGGCGCGCGCTCCGGAGGCCAGCGCGCCCTGGACCGAGCCGGTCGCCCGGTGGTCGCCGCAGACGTAGCGTCCCGGTGCCACCCGGGTGGTGCGGCTGAGCGGCTGCGGCGGGGCCATCGCGGGGAGGGCGTCCTGGACCGTACGGACCGTCAGCAGGTCCCAGCCCGCCGTGTCCGTGCCGTACGCCTCGGCGAGTGCCTCGCGCACCCCGCGTTCCCGGCCCTCGGTGTCGTGCCCCAGGACCGAGGTGGCGATCAGCGCGTGCCCCGCCGGGGCGTAGGCGGGGACGACGTCGCTGAGGACGACGGTGTTGAGGAAGCGGCGCCTGCTGTCCACGAGCAGCGTGGGCTCGCCCAGCGGGGAGCGCGGGGCGACGTGCGAGTACGTCGTCACCACCCGGTAGTCGGGGAGGTCGACCTCGGGCAGCAGTTCGGCGACCGGCCCCGGCCCGGTCGCCACCACCACCGCGCGGGCCGGCAGTTCCCGGCCTGCGGCGGTCAGCACACCGGTGTCGGTGAGTCCGGTCACGGGCGTGTCGAGGCGGACGGTGCCGGCCGGCAGCGCGGTGGCCAGGGCGCGCGGGACCGCTCCGATCCCGTCCATGGGCAGGCACAGCGTGCCGCGCAGCATGCTCCGCCACACCAGGTGGAAGAACCGGCCGGAGGTGACCAGCTCGTCCTCCAGGAAGACTCCCGAGAGGAACGGGCGGAAGAGCCGTTCCACGAGCTCCTCGGAGATCCCGGCCTGGGCCAGGGCCGTACGGGTGGTGGCGTCCGCCGAGCGCTTCAGCAGGCGGGGCGGGACCAGCAGGTCGCGGGCGCACAGCGCGCCCAGCGCCGCCATGTCGCGGGCGCCCGCGAGGCGTCCCGGGAGCAGGTCGGGGATGGTGCCCGGGCGGCGGGTGGGGTCGCTGAACCGCAGCCTGCCCGACGGGTCGTGGACCAGCACGCCCGGGGTGAAGGGGTGCAGTCTCAGGTCCCGCAGCACCAGCCGGCGCCGGACCTGCGGATAGGAGGTGTTGAAGACCTGGAAGCCGCGGTCCACGAGGAACCCCTCGACCCGGTCGGCGCGCATCCGCCCGCCGACGTCGTCGGACGCCTCCAGCACCCGCACGCCCACTCCGGCGTCCAGCAGGTCCCGGGCGCAGGCCAGGCCCGCTGCTCCGGCTCCGACCACCAGCACGTCCGCTGCGGACACACCATCACCTCTTCCGGCACTCCGACGGCTTCCCGGCTCTTCACCGGCCGCGTCCCCCGCGGATGCACTACCGCGCCGCGGGGACCGGCTACTGCGGTGACCGGGTGACATCACCCGCTTGTACCCGCTCTCGCGTGGGTGACATCGCCCAGCGGATACCCGCGGTCACGGCGGAGCCCAGCGGCCGTACGCACAGGCCCTCGGTGACCGGGACGCGGGGCAGGCCGAGTTCGCGGGAGGCCCAACCGGGCAGGAGCGAGACGGCGTTCGCGGCGAGGACCGCGTAGGGCAGCCGGGCCGCCCACGGGATGGGGGGCCGCAGCAGCAGGAAGCGCGTGGTGGCGCGGGCCTCGGCCGTGGCGCGCAGCTCACCGCGGTAGGCGGCCAGCCGGCGCACGAGTGCGGCGTGGTCCTCGGGCGGGTCGGGCACGCCGAGGGCTTTGGCGATACGGGCCATGTCGGCGACGTAGCCGTCGCGTCCCGCGTCGTCCAGCGGGTGGGCGCCGTAGCGCTGATGGGCCCGCAGGAAGCAGTCGACCTCGGCGATGTGCACCCAGCACAGCAGGTGGGGGTCCGAGGCCCGGTAGGGGGTGCCGTCGGCGGTGGTGCCGCGTACCGCCTCGTGCACCGCTCTGACCCGCTCGCAGGCGCGCCGGGCGCTGTCGGCGGTGCCGTAGGTGGTGACGGCGAGGAAGGTGCTGGTGCGCTGGAGCCGTCCCCAGGGGTCGCCGCGGAATCCGGAGTGGGCGGCCACGGCGGCCATCGCCGTCGGGTGCAGGGACTGCAGCAGCAGCGCGGCGAGTCCGCCGGTGAACATCGAGGCGTCGCCGTGGACCCTGCGTACGGGCCGGTCGGGGCCGAACCAGCGCGGTCCCGGCGTGCCGTGGATGCGCGCGCGGTTGGCGGGGCCGTCCGGGCCGGCCACGCGCGTGAAGATCGCCTCACCCGCCTGGTCGCGGATCCGGCCGAGGTCCGGCAGCAGCCTCATGGAGTGGTGGCCTCCTTCCCGCCGGTCGCCGCGGGGCGCCGGCCCCTTCGAGTGTCCCTCGCACGGCCCGGTCATCGCCCTCCCCCGCCGGATCCCGTCCCGTCCGGCGGGGTGCGGCGACCCTCACTTGCGCGGGCGTCGTACGGACCCGATGGCCGCCGTGGACTCGGCCAGGGCCGGGGTCCCGGCCACCGTGGGCGGGAGGGCGGGGGCCTGCCGGGCCGCCTGTTCGGGGTGCCTGCGCTGCCAGTAGGGGTTGTCGTGCGGAAGCTTGCTGGAGACCCGGCCGTACATGCCGAAGGTCGCGATGCACAGCCCCATCACGAAGCTGAAGATCACGTTGGTCATGCCGAAGTCGAGGAAGTTGGCGGGGCGGTCCAGCACGAAGAGGTGGGCGAAGCCGCTCAACACGAACAGCGTGCCGACGACCATGTTGAGGGTGGAGGCGAAGTTGCCGCCGATCACGGCTCCGGCGAGGAGCGCGACGCCCACGACGGCGGAGATGACGCTCAGGGCCACGTTGGTGGTCATCCCGGCGATGGTGTCGCCCGAGGTGTCGAAGGGGCTGAGGGCGTCGGCGAAGCCGAGGCAGGCGAAGGTGAGCAGGACCAGTCCGCAGAACCCGGCGCCGTAGCGGTAGACGGCCGCCAGGTGGTGGTCGACGGGGAGTTCGTCTCGTAGCTTCATGCCCGCAATTCGGCAGGAAGGGGACATTCGGATGCGATGCCCCCGCGAATATCACCCCGGCTCAGTCGGGGATCCGGCGGAGCAGGCCGAGCTGCCCGTTCATCTCGGCCAGGAAGCGCACGACGACCGCCAGTTCCTCCTGGGTGAAGTGACCGCGGGCCAGTTCGGTGCTGTCGGCGAGCGGCCGGAAGTAGTCCCGGGCCAGCAGCTTGCCCGCCGCCGCGTAGTGGAGGTGCACCACCCGGCGGTCGGCGTCGGCCCGGACGCGCCGGACATGACCGGCCCGTTCGAGCCGGTCGACGCACGCGGTCATCGCGCCGGAGGTGAGGTTGAGCTGCCTGCGCAGCCGGCCCGGGGTCATGGGCCCGTCCTCGGGGTCGGCGTCGAGGATCGCGATGAGCGCCTGGACGTCGGTCAGATGCAGACCGTGGGCCTGGGCGAACTCCTGGGCGATCCGGTTGAACTCGCCGTTCATCCGGCGCAGGAGAACGGCGAAGGACTGCAACCCTGTCGGGTCTTCTCCAAGAAGAGACGGCGAGGGCGTACCGGGGGAGCTCATGACCCCAAGTATAAAGTCGCTCGATCATTGAGATACTTTGTCGTTGACACATTTCACCAACGCTTGGGACGTTCATGAACATCGCAGCGCGCTGGGCCCGGTGGCTGGTGCCGTTCGCCCTGTTGCTCGTCTGGCTCGGCGTCGGCGGCACGCTCGGCCCCTACGCGGGCAAACTCGGCGAGGTCGCCACCAACGACCAGGCCTCCTTCCTGCCGCAGAGCGCCGAGTCCACTCAGGTGCTCAAGGAACGGGAGGCGTTCGACCAGTCCGAGACCCTGCCCGCGATCGTCGTCTGGACCGCCGGCGGGGAGCAAATCAGCGAGGAGCAGCAGACCGCCGCGACACAGGCCGTCGGCACGCTCGCCGGTGAGCCCGGCCTCGTGGGCAGCCCCTCGCCCGCCCTGGTCTCCGAGGACGGCCTGGCGATGCAGGCCGTCGTCCAGCTGCGGCCGGACCTGGAGGAGGAGCTCCCCGCGACGCTGGACGAGATCCGCACCGCCGCCGAGGGGGTGACCGGTACGCAGGCTCAGCTCGCGGGGCCCGCGGCGAGCCAGGCCGACCTCTCGGAGGCGTTCGCGGGCATCGACGGCCTGCTGCTGGGCGTGGCGCTCGGCGCGGTCCTGCTCATCCTGCTGCTCGTCTACCGCAGTGTGCTGCTGCCCTTCGTGATCATCCTGGGCTCCGTCTTCGCCCTGGGCCTGGCCTGCGCGGTCGTCTACGCGCTGGCCAAGGAGGACATCGTCCGCGTCGACGGCCAGGTCCAGGGCATCCTGTCGATCCTGGTGATCGGCGCCGCCACCGACTACGCCCTGCTGCTCGCCGCGCGCTTCCGCGAGGAACTCGCCGTCAGCGGGGACCGGGCGGCGGCCGCCCTGGCCGCCGTACGCCGCTCCTTCGGCGCGATCACCGCGAGCGCCGCCACCGTGGCCCTCGGTCTGCTCGCCCTGCTCGCCAGCGACCTCACCAACAACCGCGCCCTCGGCCCGGTCGGCGCCATCGGCATCGCCTGCGCCGTGCTGTCCACGCTGACCTTCCTGCCCGCGGTGCTGGCGCTGCTGGGGCGTGCCGCGTACTGGCCGTCCAAGGCGAAGCCCGCCGAGGAGGGCGGCAGCGGGGTGTGGCGCCGGGTCGCCGCACTGGTGGACCGCAGGCCGCGGCGGACCTGGATCGTGACCGCGCTGGTGCTCGGCGTCTTCGCGGCCTTCTCCCCCGCCCTGTCCTCCAAGGGCGTGCCGCTCGACGAGATCTTCGTCAACGACGCGCCGTCGGTCTCCGCCCAGCGGACGCTAGGCGAGCACTTCCCCGGCGGCTCCGGCAACCCGGCGGTCATCATCGCCGACGCCGACCGCACCGCCGAGGTGACGAAGGCGGCCGAGGACACCCCCGGTGTCGCCTCGGCCGGCGCGGTCTCCGTCTCCGGACGGCCCGGGGCCGGCGAACCGCTGGTCGTGGACGGACGGGTCCGTATCGACGCGACCCTGGAGGCGGCCGCGGACAGCGACGCCGCCAAGGAGACGGTCCAGCGGCTGCGCGACCGGGTGCACGCCGTGAGCGGCGCGGACGCGCTGGTCGGCGGCTCCACGGCACAGCAGTTCGACACCCAGGAGACCGCCGCCCGGGACCGCACGGTCATCGTGCCGGTCGTGCTGGCGATCATCCTGGTGATCCTGATGCTCCTGCTCCGGTCCGTCCTGGTCCCGGTGCTGCTGGTGGCGACGGTCGCGCTCAACTTCCTGGCCACGCTGGGCGTCTCGGCGCTGGTGTTCCAGCATCTGCTGGGCTTCAGCGGCACGGACGCCTCGGTACCGCTGTACGGCTTCGTGTTCCTGGTGGCGCTCGGCGTGGACTACAACATCTTCCTGATGTCCCGGGTGCGGGAGGAGGCCCTCGTTCTCGGCAACCGGCGCGGGGTGCTGCGCGGGCTGACCACCACCGGCGGTGTGATCACCTCGGCGGGTGTGGTGCTCGCCGCGACGTTCGCCGCCCTGATGGTGATCCCGCTGGCCTTCCTGGTGCAGATCGCGTTCATCGTCGCCTTCGGCGTGCTGCTGGACACCCTGGTGGTCCGCTCCCTGCTGGTGCCCGCCCTGGTGATCGACGTCGGCCCGAGGGCGTGGTGGCCGAGCGCCCTCGCGCGCCGGAAGGACGACTCCGACACCCCGGCCCGGACGAGCACCGAGTCCCCGGTCGGTGACCCGGTCTAGCCTCCGCCGGAGTGCCGACGGCCCGGTCCACGTCTAGCGTGGGCCGGGCCAGCGCCTTCCCGGAGAGGAACTCCCATGCCGGTCAACCGCGGCCCCCTGCACTCCCGTACCGCCGTCGTCACCGGCGCGGCCCGCGGCCTCGGGGCCGGGCTGGCCCGGGACCTGTCACGGCGCGGCGCCAGGGTGGCGCTGCTCGGCCGTGAGGAACGGACCCTGGCCGAGGTCGCGGACTCCCTCCCGGGCGAGTCCGCGTGCTGGGAGGTCGACGTCACCGACGAACGCGGCATGCTCCGCGCCGGTGCCGAGATCCGGGCCCGGTTCGGGCCGCCCTCCGTGGTGATCGCCAACGCCGGCGTGGCCGAAGGGGGACCGTTCGCGGAGGCCGATCTCGCGGTCTGGCGCCGGGTCGTGGAGGTGAACCTCGTGGGCAGCGCCATCACCGCGCGGACCTTCCTGGCGGACCTGCTCGACACCCGCGGCTACTTCCTCCAGGTCGCCTCACTGGCCTCCATCGGGGCCGCCCCGATGATGAGCGCCTACTGCGCCTCCAAGGCCGGCGTCGAGTCCTTCGCCCACGCCCTGCAGGCCGAGGTCGCCCACCGGCACGTCGGCGTGGGGATCGCCTACATCAACTGGACCGACACCGACATGGTCCGCGACGCCGACCGGTACGCCGTCCTGCGCGAACTGCGCGGCCACATGCCGCCGCCGGCCCGCAAGGTCTACCCGGTGTCGTACGTGGCCGACCGGCTCGTCACGGCGGTGGAGCGGCGCCGCCCGACGGTGTACGTGCCCGGCTGGCTGCGGGCCGCCCAGCTGGTGCGGGCCGCCATGCCGGCCGTCGTCACCGAGCTGTCGCGCCGCGAACTGCCCCGCCTCGCCGCGGCGGAGCCGTTCACCGCCACCGGGCTGCTCGGCCCCGGAGGCCGGGCCGACCAGACGGCGGACCCGAACGCACCGACCCGGTGAACGGCCGCGCACGCGGGTTCACGCCCCGCACCCGCGTCCCGCACCCCCCAGGCGGCGGACCCCGCTCCGGCCCGGTGAACGGCCGCGCACGCGGGTTCACGCCCGCTACCGAGGTCCCGGCGCCCACGGGACGGCGGACCCGAGCGCTCCCACCCGGTGAACGGCCGCGCACCCGCCTTCACGCCCGGTACCCCGCCGCGCGCATCCGTCGGCGGTGCCCGATGAGAAGTAGTCGCATCGGGACGGCGCACCCGGCCGCCCTCCGGACCCCCATGGCGGAGGGAAGCCGTACCCGCCCGGGGGCGGGCGCCGATCCCGGTGCGCAGGGGATGCGCGCCGCGCGGGGACCGGCCGCCGCAGGACGGTGGCCGCCCCCGCGGTCCGCGGAGTCCGCCGCCGTGAGCGGGCGGCCCCGGACGGCAGCCGACCGACAGCGTGGAGGAGGGTCATGAGCACGGACGGACAGCGCGCCGGCAGGCCGCTGCGATGCCTGGTGACCGGGGCGTCCGGATACATCGGCGGACGGCTGGTGCCGGAGCTGCTGGACGCCGGTCACCAGGTGCGATGCCTGGCCCGCTCCCCCGGCAAACTGCGCGACCACCCCTGGGCGGGCGACGCCGAGACGGTCCGCGGCGACGTCACGGACGAGGAGTCGGTGGCGGCGGCCATGCGCGGGGTCGAGGTCGCGTACTACCTCGTGCACGCGCTGGGCAGCGGTTCCGGATTCGAGGACACCGACCGCAGGGCCGCCCGGATCTTCGCCGAGCAGGCGCGCGCCGCGGGCGTACGCCGCATCGTCTACCTCGGCGGGCTCACCCCGGAAGGCGTCCCCGAGCACGCGCTCTCGCCGCATCTGCGGTCCCGCGCCGAGGTGGGCCGGATCTTCCTGGACTCGCCGGTGCCCGCCGCCGTACTGCGGGCCGCCGTCGTGATCGGCTCCGGCTCGGCCTCGTTCGAGATGCTGCGCTACCTCACCGAACGGCTGCCCGTGATGGTCACCCCGAGCTGGGTCCACACCCGGACCCAGCCCATCGGCGTGCGGGACGTGCTGCACTACCTCGTCGGCTGTGCCGGTCTCCCCGACGATGTCGACCGCGCGTTCGACATCGGTGGGCCGGACGTCCTCACCTACCGGGAGATGATGTGCCGTTACGCCGCCGTCGCGGGGCTGCGGCGCCGGGTGATCGTGCCGGTTCCGGTGCTCACCCCCCGTCTGTCCAGTCACTGGGTCGGCCTGGTCACGCCGGTGCCCGCCTCGCTGGCCCGGCCGCTCACCGAGTCGCTGCGGCACGAGGTGGTGTGCCGCGAACACGACATCGCCCGGTACGTGCCCGACCTGCCGGGCCGCCCGCTCCCCTTCGACGAGGCCCTGGAGTTGGCCCTGCGCCGGGTCCGGGACGCGCAGGTCGCCACCCGCTGGTCCTCCGCCGCCGTCCCGGGCGCGCCCAGCGACCCGCTGCCCACCGACCCGGACTGGGCCGGCGGCAGCCTCTACGAGGACGAACGGCAACTGTCGGTGGACGCGCCCCGCGCGTCGCTGTGGAAGGTCATCGAGGGCATAGGCGGGGACAACGGCTGGTATTCCTTCCCGCTCGCCTGGGCCGTCCGCGGCTGGCTGGACCGGTTCGTGGGCGGCGTCGGACTGCGCCGCGGGCGGCGCGACGCCGAACGGCTGCGGGTCGGTGACTCGCTGGACTTCTGGCGGGTCGAGGAGATCGAGCCCGGGCGCCTGCTGCGCCTGCGGGCGGAGATGCGGCTGCCCGGCCTGGCCTGGCTGGAGATGTACGCGGAGGCCGACGACGAGGGCGGCACCCGCTACCGGCAGCGCGCGCTGTTCCACCCGCGCGGGCTGTTCGGCCACGCCTACTGGTGGGCCGTCTCCCCCTTCCACGCGATCGTCTTCGGCGGGATGGCCCGCAACATCACCCAGGCGGCCGCCAAAGGGATGAGCGCACGCGGAGGGCCGGCGCAACCGTCCCGCATCCGGCCGCCGCACGACGACCGAAGAGTGCGGCAATAGAAGGTTTGGGAACCGCATCGCCCCTTCAGGAGCCTCATATGACCGTCGCGGTCGTCCTGTTCACCTCCGACCTGCGTGTGCACGACCATCCGCCGCTGCGCGCGGCGCTGCGGTCGGCGGACGAAGTGGTGCCGCTGTTCGTCCGCGACACCGGTATCCACGAGGCCGGGTTCGACGCGCCCAACCGGGCCGCCTTCCTCGCCGACTGTCTGACCGACCTCGACGCGGCCCTGCGCGACCGGGGCGGACGGCTCGTGGTGCGCTCGGGGCCGGTCGTGCGGCAGGTCCGTGCCGTCGCCGCCGAGTGCGGGGCGACGGAGGTGCACATGGCCGCCGGGGTCACCGGCTACGCCCACCGCAGGGAGGAGCGGCTGCGCGAGGGGCTGCGCCGGCAGGACGTGGAACTCCGGGTCCACGACACGGTGGTCACCGCGGTCGCGCCCGGCGCGGTCACCCCGGCCGGCTCCGACCACTACGCCGTCTTCACCCCGTACTTCCGGCGCTGGTCGCAGGAGCGGCTGCGGGACGTCTGCCCGGCGCCACGCACCGTGCGCGTCCCCGACACGGTCGAGAGCGAACCGGTGCCCTCCCGCGAGGAGTTGGAGGACGTCTCGCCGGGGCTGGCCGTCGGCGGCGAGACGGCGGGGCGCGACCGCCTCTCGCGGTGGGTGCGTCACCACCTGGCCGAGTACGAGGACCGGCACGACGACATGGCGGGCGACGCGACCTCACGGCTCTCGCCCTACCTGCACTTCGGCGCGCTCTCCCCGGTGGAGGTCGTCCACCGCGCCCGGCACGCCCACGCGGGCCAGGGCGCGGAGGCGTTCGTACGGCAGTTGTGCTGGCGCGACTTCCACCACCAGGTGCTGGCCGCCCGGCCGGACGCCTCCGCGGCCGACTACCGTTCGCGGCAGGACCGTTGGCGCTCCGAGGAGGACGCCGCCGAGGACATCGCCGCGTGGCGGGAGGGCCGGACCGGCTACCCGGTCGTCGACGCGGCCATGCGGCAGCTGCTGCACGAGGGCTGGATGCACAACCGGGCCCGGCTGCTGGCGGCGAGCTTCCTGAGCAAGACGCTCTACGTCGACTGGCGGATCGGCGCCCGCCACTTCCTGGACCTGCTGGTCGACGGTGACATCGTCAACAACCAGCTCAACTGGCAGTGGGTGGCGGGCACCGGCACCGACACCCGGCCCAACCGGGTCCTCAACCCGGTCGTCCAGGGCAAGCGTTTCGACCCGCGGGGCGCGTACGTACGGCGCTGGGTACCGGAGTTGGGCGAGGTGGCGGGCGGGGCGGTCCACGAGCCGTGGCGGCTGCCCGAGGACGAGCGGGTCGACTACCCCAAGCCGCTGATCGACCTCGGCGACGGGCTCGACCGCTTCAAGCAGGCCCGCGGCCGGGCCTGACGGAGGAACACACGCCATGCACTGGCTCTTCGGCGACCAGCTGGGACCGCACTTCACCCGCCCCTCCGACGACGGCGGGCCCGCCCGCGACACACCGCTGCTGATGATCGAGGCCCGGTCGGTGTTCCGGCGCCGCCGCTTCCACCGCGCCAAGGCGCATCTGGTGCTCTCCGCGATGCGGCACCGGGCGGCGGAACTCGGCGACCGCGTCACCTACGTGCGCGCGGACACCTACCGCGAGGGGCTGGCCCGCGCCGCGGGCGACTCCCCGGTGACGGTCCACCACCCCACGTCGTACGCGGCGCTGCGGCTGGTGTGCTCGCTGCCCCGGGTGACCGTCGGGCCCGCGCGCGGATTCCTGGTGCCCCTCGGGGACTTCGCCGCGTGGGCGGACGGGCGGGGCGGTGAGCGGCTGCGCCAGGAGGACTTCTACCGCTGGGTGCGGCGCGGGCACGAACTGCTCATGGACGGCGACGAACCGGCCGGGGGCCGCTGGAACCTCGACCACGACAACCGCCGCCCTCCGCCGCGGGACTCCGCCGTCCTGGACGTCCCGCGCCCCTACCGGCCGCAGGAGGACGAGATCGACGAGGAGGTCCGCCGTGACCTCGACCGCTGGGAGAAGGACGGCGACGTCTCCTTCACCGGCCGCGACGGCCCCCGGCTGTTCCCCGCCACCCGGACCGAGGCGCGGGCCGCCCTCAAGCGTTTCGTGGAGCACCGGCTGAGCACCTTCGGCCCCTACGAGGACGCCGTGCTCGCCGCCGATCCCGTGCTGAGCCACAGCCTGCTGTCCGCCCCGCTCAACCTGGGCCTGCTCGACCCCGCCGAGTGCGTGGAACGGGCCGAGTCGGCGTGGCGCGACGGGCTGGCGCCGCTGAACAGCGTGGAGGGGTTCGTCCGCCAGATCGCCGGCTGGCGCGAGTACGTGTGGCAGCTCTACTGGTACTTCGGGGAGCAGTACCGCGACCGGAACGCGCTGGGCCACACCGCCGCGCTGCCCGACTGGTGGAACGACCTCGACGCGGGTGCGGTGCGGGCCCGCTGCCTGAGCACCGTGCTGGCCCAGGTGCGGGACACCGGCTGGACCCACCACATCCCACGGCTGATGGTGCTGGGCGGCCACGCCCTCCAGCGCGGCTGGGACCCGGCCGCCGTCACGGACTGGTTCCACCGCAACTTCGTCGACGGCTACGACTGGGTGATGGTGCCCAACGTCGTCGGCATGTCCCAGTACGCCGACGGCGGCCGGATGACCACCAAGCCGTACACGACGGGCGGCGCCTACCTGAACCGGATGAGCGACCTGTGCGGCCCGTGCCCGTACCGGCCCGGCGACCGGACCGGTGAGCGCGCCTGCCCGTACACCGTGGGCTACTGGTCCTTCGTCGACCGGCACCGGGCGCGGCTCGCCCGCAACCACCGCACGGTGCAGTCGGTACGGCAGCTGGACCGGCTCGGGGACCTGGCGGAGGTCCGCCGGCGGCAGCGGGCGCTGGGGGACTCGCCGCCGTGAGGCGGCAGGTCGGCGCAGGCGGACGAGCCGCGGCCATGCGCGGGGTTCAGCGCGCGCGGCGCTCGGCGACCGGTGTTCCGTCCAGTGCGGTGCGCACCAGTTCCGTGTCGTCGGTGAGCGCGTCCACCACCGCGGCCACGATCCGGCGCGGATCGCCCCCGGGTGGCAGCGGCGGCGGTGTGCCGGCCACGGCCCGCTGGGCGAACCCGGTGTCCAGATGGCCCGGCCGGACCTCCAGGACCCGGATGCCCGCGCCGCGTGCCTCGCGTCGCACCGCGTGCAGCCAGGCGCTCAGCGCCGCCTTGGACGCGCTGTAGTCCGCCATCCGGGGCTGGGGCCGCTCCGCGACCACGCCGGTGACGGCGGCGATCACCGAGCCGGGCCGCAGGACCCCCAGCGCGGCGCGGAAGAACGCGGCGGGCGCGAGGAAGTTCACCGCCATCAGGTGCTCGGCCACCTCGTCGCCGACCTCGTCGGCGCCGCCGAAGGCGACGGTGCCGAACACGGTGACGACGGCGTCCAGGCCGCCGAGTTCGGCGGCCGCGCGGTGCACGGCGCGTGCGCAGGAGGACGGGTCGTACGCGTCGAAGACGGCCGTCGGCGCCCCGGGGCGGTCCCGGGCGGCCCGGGCCAAACGGCTCAGGTAGCGGCCGGCCAGTGCCGGGCGCGCTCCGCGCCCGGCCAGCTCGGCAGTGAGGGCCGTGCCCAGCTCGCCGGTGGCTCCGGCCACCAGCACGCGCGCGCCGTCGATGTCCACGCTTCGCTCCGTCGCTCTCGCCCCGGCCACCGGCGGGGACCGGCGCCGTGTCCACCCCGCGCTGTCCTTTCGGCGGTCCGCGCGCTCACGGATGCACCAGCGCCTCCACCGCGGCTACGGCCTCGGCGAGGCCCGTGGGGCGGCGCAGCCCGGCCACGGTCTGGCCCGCCCAGCCGGGGCCGAGCGCCATGACGACGGGCTTGCGGCGGGCCCCGCGCACGCCCCACTCCATGGCGGCGACGTGCTGGGCCAGCGGCCGGCTCGCCGTGGTGCGGGACTGGGCCCACAGGCCCACCGCGGCCGGTCCGGTCCTGCGCACCGCGGCCACCAGCGACTCCACGGGTACGGCGCCGCCGAACATCCGTACCGGGATGTCGCGTTGGGCGAGCGCCGCGGACAGCACCTCCAGCGGCAGGGTGTGGTTCTCGCCCGGCACACAGGCGAGCAGCGTCAACGCGCCCGGGCGGTCGGCGATCGCGCAGGGCGCCACCCGGCGCAGCGCGCAGGAGACGTGCCAGGACAGGAAGTGCTCCACCTCGACGTACCGCTCGCCGGACCGCTCCCACTTGCGGCCGACCGCCTGGAGCGTGGGCACGATGACCTCGGTCCAGGCGGCGATCAGGCCGTGTTCGTCGATCGCCGCCGCGAGCAGTTCGTCCAGGGCGACGGCGTCCAGGCGCAGGGCCGCGCGGGCGACGCCCTTGGCCTCCTGCCGGGAGTCGCCCAGCTGCATGCCGCCGCCGGTCCCCTGGGCCGCATCCGGCGTGGGAGCGGTGGCCGGGCGGCGGGTCCGGCCGGTGTCGGGCCGCTCTCCGATCAGGGCCAGCCGCGCGGCCTCGGCGGGCGCGAGTCCGGTCGCCGTCAGCGCGCACATCCGCTCCAGCCGGGCGACGTCGGCCGTGGTCCAGCGGCGGTGCTTGCCGCCCGTGTGCGCGTCGGGTCCGAGCCGGTAGCGCCGGTCCCACGAGCGGACGGTGGTCGGCGCCACGCCGAGGCGTCTGGCGACCTCGCCCGTGGTGAGCCCGGCCTGCGAGCCCGTGTCCTCGTCTTCGGCCCGGTAGGTGTCCATGGCGTCAGTGTACGGCCAAGAAGCGACGCACAACCGACGCATGTTGTGTGCGTCGTTTCAGGTTCCAAGACTGGGCCCCAGACGTCGCCGGACGGCCTTCCGTCCCCGCCGCACATCGATGGCAGGAGGAACCGGCCATGAACACGCACACCACCACCGCCCCCTCGGTCCTGGCGCCGGCCGACGCCCCGCCGCCGCGGGAGGCCCTCGTCGAGGACGAGCTGGCCCGGGGGCTGCGGGCGGCCGACGAAGAGGCGTTCGCGGCGATCTACCGGCGCTGGGGCGGCCTGGTCCACACCATGGCCACCCGTTCACTGGGCGACACGCACGAGGCCGATGACGTCACCCAGCAGGTGTTCATCGGCGCCTGGCGCGGCCGGGCCGGTTTCCACCCCGAGCGGGGCCCGCTGGGCGCCTGGCTCGTCGGCATCACCCGCCGCAAGATCGTCGACGCGCTCGCCGCGCGGACCCGGCGCCTGCACCTGGTCGACGCCGCCGCCCACCGGGCGGACGGCCCTCACCCCGAGGCGCCGGTCCCCGACGACATCCTGGACCGGATCGTCCTGCTCGACGAACTCGGCCGGCTGCCGCGCCAGCAGCGCGAGGTCCTGGGCCTCGCCTTCTACGAGGACCTGACCCAGACCCAGATCGCGGAGCGGACCGGTATGCCGCTGGGCACCGTCAAGAGCCACGCCCGCCGCGGCCTGCACCGGCTGCGCGTGGCCCTCGAACAGTCGCACGCCGACACCGCGGCCGTCTGACTTCCGCCCGGCGCATCCGCGGGCCCGTGTGCGCCGGAACTACGAACGACGCCCGCGACCGGCGGGCGGTCTCCTCGAAGGGATGATCACGATGATCCCCCGGCCCACCCTCAGCCTCGCGTCCTCGGCCGGCGCCTGCGCACTGGCGCTCGGCGCGGCCGCGCCCGTGTTCGCGGCGCCCGCAGCCGAGGACGACGAGGCGATGGTCTCCGTCTTCCACGGCGTGCCCGGCCTGACCGCGGACGTCTACGCCAACGGCGACGAACTGCTCACCGACTTCGAACCCGGCACGGTCACCGACCCCCAGGCCCTCGACGCGGGCACGTACGACATCCAGGTGTTCAAGGCCGGCGAGGGCCCCGACGGCACGCCCGCCGTCGAGAAGCGGATAGAGGTACCCGCGGGCGCCAACGCAACGGTCGCAGCCCACCTCTCCGCCGACGGCACACCCGAACTGACCGCGTTCGTCAACGACGTCTCCCAGGTCGACGCCGGGGAGTCCCGGCTGACCGTACGGCATGTGGCCGCAGCGCCCGCCGTGGACGTCCGGGCGGACGGGCAGGCGGTGTTCAAGGGGCTGGAGAACCCGGAGGAGGACACCACCGAGGTCGCTGCGGGCACGGTGTCCGCCGATGTCGTGCCGGCCGGCACCGACACGGTCGCGATCGGACCGGCCGACCTGAACCTCGAGGAGGGCACCAGCAACGTCGTCTACGCGTGGGGCAGCGCCGAGGACGACGACCTGGCACTGAAGACGCAGACCTTCAGCGGTGCGGAGTCGACGCCCAAGGCGATGCACGCGAGTGGCGGTGGCGCGGCGGCGGGCACCAACTCGCCCGGCGAGTGGCTGGCCCTGGCCGGCACGGCCGGTGCACTGACGCTGACCTTCCTGGTGACACGCCGTCTGTCGGACCGCCGTGCATGAGACCTCGCGGCACGGTGCCGGTCTGGCGGTGGTGGCGGCGGCCGCCGTGGGCGTGACGGTGGCTCTGGCCGCGACGGCGGTGGCCCTGCTCACGGCGCCCCCGTCGTCGTCCGGACCGGCCTCGCGGCCCGCAGACTTCGGCCCGTCGGCCGTCGAGGCGAACGGACGTCCCGCGCCGGCCGCGCCCGTCACCCGCCTCCCCCAGCGGATCCTCGTCGACGCCGTCGGCCTCGACGCCCGGGTACGCCCGGTGGGCGTCACCGGAAACGGAGCCGTGGCCGTACCGCCCGACCCCGACGTGGCCGGCTGGTACCGCTTCGGCCCTGCTCCGGGCAGCCCCACGGGCTCGGCCGTGCTCGTCGGGCACGTCGACGCCGAGACCGGGGACCTGGGCGAGTTCGCGGCCCTGTACGACGTACGGCCGGGCCAGCGTGTCGAAGTGCGGCGCGCCGGAGCGGAGCCCGTCCTCTACCGCGTCACCTCGCGCACGACCGTGCCCAGGGAGCGGCTCGCCCCCACGGTGTTCCGCCGGACCGGCGCCCCGGCCCTGACCCTGGTCACCTGCGCACCGCCCTTCGTGCCCGACCGGGGGGGCTACCTGTCGAACCTCGTCGTCACCGCACGGCCGGTCGGACGCTGAGGGGCCGCCCGTCCATGTCAGCGAGGCACTCGGGGCCCCGAGAAGGAGATCGGAGGGGACGGTGACCCACCTCGATCACGCACGGCTGGTGGAGTTGGCGCTGAGCGCGGAGGCGGCGGCCGAGGACGACGCGGCCCTGCGGCACATCGCGCTGTGCGTGTGGTGCCGGCAGGAACTGACCCGCACCTCCAAGGTGGTGAGGACCGCAGCGAGCGTGGAGCTGTCGGATCTGCCGACGGTGCCCCCCGACCGGATCTGGGAACGCATCCGGCAGGAACTGTCGGAGGCCACGGAAGCGTCCCATCGGCCGACGGGCGAAGTTGGACCGCCCGGCGCCGATGTGTGAGTGCCGTGAGCTGACTTGGAGGGGCGAGGGATGAAACGGCTGTGGGGGCTCGGCACGGTGGTGGCCGCAGGCGCCGCGTTACTGCTGCTGGCGGGATGCAGCCCGCCTACGGACTACAGCGAGATCGTCACGTTCACCGACGAGCACGGCCGGGTCTGCACGGCCGCGGTGATCGTCGACCAGGAACAGAGCGAGGGCGACGACTACGAGATCTCCAGCATCGACTGCGACTACCCGCCCGAGGGCAAGTCACCGGGCGCGACGCGCTATTCACCCCTGCCCGACCGGGACGGGAACTGACGGGCGTCCGCCTCTGTCGCAACTCCCGGGAACGCCGGTCAGGCGGTGAAACACACACGGCCCACCCCGAACTTCGGGGCGGGCCGTGTCCTGGAGCGCCGGGCAGGCCTTGCACCTGCATTTCCCCGCAGGAAGCGGGGCGTCTTTCCTTGGACCACCAACGCACTGTCGAGGCTTGCCGTTTCCGGCGAGCGGCTCAAGATCCACTGTACACCATGGGGCGGGGTCCGTTCGACGCGCTACGCCGGCCGGCGTGCGTCCACCTCGATCTCGATCTTCATCCGGGGGTCGGCCAGACCGCAGACGAGCATCGTGGCGGCCGGGCGGACGTCGCCGAAGCGGCGCCGCAGGACCGGCCAGCAGGGCTCGAAGTCGGCGCGTTCGGGCAGGAGATAGCGGACCCGGACCACGTCCGCGAAGGTGCACCCCGCCTCGGTCAGCGCGGCCTCGATGTTGCGCAGGCACTGCTCGGCCTGTTCCACCACGTCGTCCGAGATGGCCATGGTGGTGTAGTCGAACCCGGTGGTCCCGGACATGTGTACCCGGTCGCCGTCGACCACGGCACGGGCGTAGCCGATCTGCTCCTCGAAGGGGGAACCGCTGAGGATCGCTCGTCGCTCTGTCATGCGCCGAACGGTAGATGATCGACCCGGATGCGTCTCCCGATACAGGGACCGGGTTTCACCCGCCGGCGGCGGCCGCCTGTTCCTTCTCCTCCTGCCAGTACAGCACCAGGAAGAGCGCGAGGAGGAGGTCGTCGGGGAGGGTTCCGGCACCGTCGGAGAGCCGAACCCGCTTGGGTCGGGTGCCCAGTTGGTCGTAGAAGAGCTCCAGGGGGCCGATGGCGCGCACGCGGCTGTTCAGGCGGTCGTAGCGCAACTCGTGGGGGCCCAGGCTCAGCAGCCGGGTGGACCATCTGGTGTGGGTGCAGTCCCAGTCGCCGACCGTGCGGGGGACGGCGGCCCATCTGCTGTACGTGATCCCGGCCGCGCCGACGCAGCGCAGTCGTGAACCGAGATGTTCGTACTCCAGGGGCCAGGAACCCAGGGTGCGGGGGCGGCTGCCGAGGCGGTCGTAGGTGATCGTGGTGGCGCCGATGCCGCGCAGCCGGGTGCCGAGCATGTCGTAGGTGAGCTCGATGTCCATGCGCCGCCTCGTTCCGGTGATTGCCGACCCGGACCTGCTGTCCCCCCAAGTGCCTTGCGCACAAGGGACGGTGGGCGTCCGGGCCGGTCGGCGAGACTCCCGGTCCCAGCGTACGACGGTCGGCGCGGAGGCCGGGAGACCCTTGAATCCTGGACAGGACACCAGGGCCGGCCCGGCCTTATCGTAAAGGGAGAGGATGTGCCACCGGGCGGCCCGACGTCGGCGACGCCGACGCGTTCGCCGGACGCCGCCACCGGCTGCCTCGCGTGCCGTCCCCACACCGCGAGAACCACAGTTGTGAGCCCACGGGGCGGGCGTCGCAACCGCGCTCCTGCCGCATCACAACCCTTCACCTCCCTCACCGGCCACGCACCGTCGGAGCGCAGTCATGGCAGCACCGATTCTCACCGACCACGCGATTCCCTGGACGTCGACGATCCCGGCGAACAAGAACAAGCCCGCCACGCTGTTCGTGCGTGAGCGCAACGGCACCAACCCCGGCCATCCGCGCAGGCCCGTCCTGATGCTGCACGGCCGCAGCGTGCCCGCGCTCGTGGGCTTCGATCTCCAGCACGACGACTACGGCTGGGCCGACTTCCTGGCGCAGGCGAACTACGACGTGTTCGTGATGGACCTCCAGGGCTCCGGGCGCTCGACCCGTCCGGAGATGACCGACCCCCGCAATGTGAATCCCGCGCAGAGATTCCTGCTGGAAACACATCCGGGCGGCGTCACCGGCCCCGTGCCCTACCCCCACCAGTTGGACAACTCCCAGAGCAACTGGGACGAGGTGCACAAGGTCGTCACCTACATCCTGAACCTCACCGGCGCGACCTCCGTGGACCTGATCGGCTGGTCGGCGGCCGCGCAGCAACTGGGCCCGTACGCCATCCAGCACAAGGAGAACGTGCGGAGCCTGCTGCTGCTCGCGCCGATCTTCCCGCCGACCGGCCGGCCGAGCGCGCCGGGGACACGCTGGGACGCGCCGGTGCCACTCCCCCAGAGCACACCGGCCGCCGTCTTCGGGTTCCCCATGACCCTCACCACCAAGTCGGGCTTCGACAACGTGTGGTCGAGGGACGTGAGGTGCCACAAGCAGCGTGCGGACGGCATGGTCGAGGTGGTGTGGAAGGCCATGATGGAGAACGACTCCATCGGCGCCACCTGGGGCCCGGACGTCGCGGGTTCGCCCGAGGGCGTCATGCGCGTCAAGAACCCCTTCTGGTGGGGCTGGAACACCACCACCGTCGCCCTGGACGGCATCCTCGGCGCCGATGTGCCGGTCCTCATCGTCTACGGCGAACTCGACACCATCGTCAACACGGACCCGAACCTCGGCCTGCTGCACTTCTCGGTGCCCGCGCTCTACGACGCGGTCCCCGGCGCGCACAAGCTGATGTTCCGCCTGTCCTGCGCCAGTCACCAGATCGTCTGGGAGCGCAGGTCGAAGACGGTGCGCCGGATGTCCCGGCAGTGGCTCAAGGACCATTCCGTGTACGACCTGCAGAAGGGCAGTTACCACCTCGACGAGGACGACGTCCTGACCCCGCTGGACTGACGCCCGTACCGGATCCGGGCGGCCGGGGTCGGAGCGGTCGGCCACCGCTCCCGAGCCGGGCCGCCCACAGGTCGCGGAGCAGGGCGGCCCCGGCCTCCGGGCGTCAGCCGACGGCAGCGGGGCGTGGGGCGCCCTGGAAGACCTGGCTGGTGTGCCAGTCGCGGTGGATGTCCGCGACGGGGCTGGTGCCGGGCCGGGGGCCCAGCAGGGGGCGGCCGGCGAGTGCGGTGACCTGGTCGCGGGCCGCCGCGCTGTGGCCGACGAATCGCTGGGAGACCAGGATGCGCAGGCCGTCACCGACACCGAGGGCGCCCTTGTCGAACAGTTTGTGGTGCAGCGCGCACAGGCACAGTCCGTTGTCGACGTCGTCGGGTCCGCCCAACGCCCACCAGCGGACGTGCGCGGCCTCGAGTCCGACGGGCGCCGTCCCGAACCGGCCGTCGTAGCCGCAGAACGCGCACCGGTACTCGTAGGCGGTCAACACCGACTCCCGCATGCGCCGGTCCCGTTGCCGTCGCGCGACGGAGACCCGGCGCTCGGTGCCGACCGGTTCCGGGTCGAGGCCGACGGCCTCGCACAACTCGCCGTGCAGCGAGGGCGGGAAGTGCTGGTCGAGCAGGACCCGGGCCATCCGGCCGAGGAGGCCGGGGTCGCGGTCGAGGGCCGCCCTGAGATCGGGCGCCAGCCGCCCGGCGGCGCCGGACTGCCTCAAGTCCCGCAGGACGGTTCCTGGGCTGCCGGGCCCGCGGTCCGTGCGCACCTCCCAGACCCCGTCGCTGACGAGGTGGTGGAACGGATAGGCGGGCGAAGTCCGGTGGGGCGGCCCGTACTCGGTGAGCAGGCGCTGGAGGTCGTCCTCCACGGCGCTGTAGCGCAGTTCACCGTCCGCGTCCTCCTGGTAGCGGCCGAGGGCGTACAGGAGCAGCAGCGGCTTGTGCGGGGCCCGGGTGCCGTTCCTCGCCCACTGTCTGAGCGTGCGGGTGCGTTCGAGCCAGTCCATGGGCGGTGATCGTAGCGGGGGCCGCCTGGCGTTGGTCTCGGTGGTCGTCACCGGCTCTCGTGGAGGGCTGCGAGGGCCCGCTTCGCGTAGTCCTCGCAGACGGCCGCGCAGGTTCCGAGGCGGGCGGCGGCCTCGGCGGACTCCGGGGCGCCGAAGACGTCCCGGGCGGCCAGGTCGCGGTGCCGGCGGCGCAGCCGCTCCAAGGAGCGTTCCCCCGAATCCAGTTCGGCGAGGGCGAACTCGGCGATGCGAAGCCGCCTGGCGATCTCCGCCTCGAACTTGCCGCAGTCGGTGAGGAATGCGGCCCAGTCGGCGGAGCGCGCGGCGGTGAACATGTCCCGGAGGCGGGCGGCGTCCTCGGGGCCGCGGCCGGACGCGTCCAGGCAGACGGCGACCCCGCCCGACTTCTCGGTCAGCTCCAGCGCGCGGGAGACGCCCTCGACGAAGACGGGGACGTCGGGGACGGCCCAGACCCCCTGGCCGAGCGAGAGCGCGCCGATCCGGCGCAGCTCACGCCAGACGGCCACCCGGTGGCGGGAGGGCTCGGCGGGAATCCTGATCACGAGGACGAGCCAGCGCGCGCCCGGTTCCATGACTGACACAGCCCCGAATGTAGCAATCGTTACATTCCGACTCGTGTCGCGGAGCACTCCGGTCGGCGCTCGCCGCGCGCTCCGCGCCGGGACTTCTTACGCTCGTGGGGTGCCCCACACCTTCGATGAGCTGATCGAGAAGCAGCGCGCCGCGGATCTGGCGCACCGCCGGGTCGAGGAGCTGCGCGCCCAGTACGGCCCGCCGGCCGAGGTCGGCGGCTGGTCGCAGACGCAGACCCGGACGTACGACACGGCCTGGCGGGCCTGGCGTGACCTCGCCCGCGACGCCCACACCTCCCTGTCGGAGTTCGCCAGGGAGCAGGGCACGTCACGCGGTGACGTGGAGGCCCGGGTGGCCGACTCGGTGCGCGAGGAGGAGTAGGCGCCACTGCCGCTACCCTCGGGGTTCGGCCCGTGGAAGGAGCGGCACCATGGCCTCGGACGGCGAGCGGTCGCTGATCACGGTGGACGGCGAGCGATTCGAAGTCGTACAGCCCCCGGACAGCCCGGGGACCTACCACCTCACCTGGCTGAGCGGCCCCGACCCCGAGTACGGCTTCGGCTTCAGCACCCACCCGCCGGTCCCGGCCGGTCCGGGGGAACTGGAGCAAGCCGTACGGGAGTTCCTCGCACAGGTCGATCCCGCGACCGGTCACATCGAGTGAACCGGCGCGGGCGGAACGGTCATTGCTCCCGGCCGCCGAACTGCCAGTCGTGGACCTCGATCGCGGCGTAGCGCTCCTCGGTGAGGACGGCTCGTGCCGTGTCGGCGTCGGGGGCGCGCAGCAGTGCGGCCGTGCCGAGCCAATGGGCTCCGTCGTCGGACAACAGGGGCCCGTACGCGATGGGTTCGGCGGGCCCGCTCGGCGGGGTGAGGTCGGCGGCCGGACCTTCGCCGAGGCCGAGCACCAGGAAGCGGTCGCCGCCGGTCCGGCCGCCGGGGAAGTCCCACATGGTGCGCCCCAGGAGGTTGCGCCACCGGCGCAGCAGGACGTCCCGGTAGACGCCCGCCTGGTAGTTGGGCTCGTCGAAGGCGAAGGCGCGCGCCGCGGCGGCGTCGGGCAGACCGAGGATGTGCACGCTGCCGCTCGGGGTCTCCCCGTCGTCGGCGAAGGTCGGACCACGGGCGATCATCCGCTCCGCCCAGCGGTCCATGTACGACCAGTGTTCTTGCAGCAGTTCCTCGCGCAAGGGCATGGATGCGGGGCGGTCACGGTGGTAGCAGAAGTACTCCATGGGCGCAGAGCCTGCTGCACGGCGGGCGCCGCCTCAAGCGAGTTCGCCGGCGCGCGCGGCCGCCACGGCGCCGGATCCCGCGGCGGGTGAACAACTGCGGCCTCCGGTCCGTACTCCCTGACGACAGTGGGCAGTACGACAGGGTGGAGTGGCATGCCCGAGCAGCGACCGCGGGGGGCCGCCGGCCGTGCGGTGTCGCCGAGACACCTGGTGGTCGCCGGACTCCTGGCTCTCGTACCGCTCGTCACCGGGTGCGGGGGCGGCGAGGACGGCGAGGCCGACGCGCCCAGGGCGGCGAAGGTGACCGCCGCGCCGACCGCCGGAGTCGTCGCCCCCGCCAAGGTCGAGGTGATCGCCGGCCTGACGGGGTGCGAGGCCGAGATCCGCATCGACGCCGACGAGTTGCGCCAGGGAGTCTGCCGCACCGAGCGGGCCGACTTCCTGATCACCACCTTCCCCGAGGAGCGGCTCAAGGAGACCTGGCTGGACTCGGCCAGTGTCTACGGCGGGACGTATCTGGTCGGCACGCGCTGGGTGGTGGGCGCCGAGCCGGAGCATCTGGGGCCGCTGCGCGAGAAGTTGGGCGGCACGGTCCGGGAGCTGCGGGGTATCGGCGCCGCCCCGGAGTCGTAGCCGGGCCGCGGTCGTAGCGGTCGTAGTCGGGCCGCGGTCGTAGCGGTCCCGCGGTCGTAGCGGTCCCGCGGTCGTAGCCGACCCGCGTCACCCGGCGGCGGGTGCGTAGTCGCTGATGACGTACAGCGCCTCGTCGTCCGTCGCGTTCTCCTCCCAGTCCAGGGTGATCCGTTCCGGGTGGCCGTCGGCCGCGTACTCGACCTCCGCCTTGTCCGCGTCCTCCTCCCGGGCCCCCTCCAGTTCGGCCAGCAGGTCGCCGATGGTGGGGACCTGGTCGGGTGAGCGTTCGACCAGGCGACGCGCGCTGTCGTCCAGGCCCTCCGCCTCGGCCACCTCGCCGTCGCGGACCGCCACCCGGAACCTGCCGAGCAGCGAGCGTTCGCCCAGGGTCGACTCCAGCGTGTACGTGTAGGCGGCGGGCTCCTTCCACTCCCGGCCGACCGACGCCGCCGGGGCGTCGCCGTCGTCGCCGCAGCCTGCCGTCGTGAGCAGCAGCGCCACGCAGAGGACGGCGGCGGCACGGGCACGCGGGGGTACGAGGTTCATGGTGAGGGTCCCTTCGACACGGTTACTGCTTCGACGCCGGCAGGGGCCGGAACGTTCGGGCCGAAGGGCGGCACTGTGACCGAGCGCGCGAAGAGCGGTCCGTGGCCGTTCGGGGGACGTGGCGGCGGGCCCGCCCGCTGGAGCGGGAGCGACGGGCGGCCCGGTGCTTCACTGGCCGTATGCCTTTCGAACGCTACGGCGTGCTCTCCGGAACCCTGTACCGGCACTTCCGTGACCAGCCGGACAGTCAGGGCCGCTGGTTCCACGTCAACCTGGAGGTCGACGCGCCCGCCGGCCGCTACCACTGCGCGATCGACGTCGACAGCCACAAGTCGAACGTGGGGGTGCAGTGGAAGACGTTCGCCCTGGACGCGGCCGATCTGGGGCCGGTCCCGGCCCTGGTGCAGGGCTACCACGACCTGGCGTCGCAGCCGGACTCCGGGGCCCTCGACTACCTGCGCCATCCGGCGCTGGTGGACCGCTCCGGCGTCCTGTTCCAGCGCCGGCCGCCGACGTGGCTGACCGACCTCCTCGACCTGTTCGGGTCGCGGCCGTGGGAGGCGGGGTCCAACGTCGACGCGGCCGCCGCGCTGGAGGAGATCCTGGTGGACGGGCAGCATGTGCTCGTCTTCGGGGAGCCCTTCGACGAGGATCCCGAGGGCGACCTCGGGATGCACAACGTCCACCAGAACCAGGGCGACCCGGCCGGCTCCCAGTGGTGGCGGGAGAACGGGATCTGGCAGGACGGAGCCACGCTCACGCTCCGCCCCGACGGCCGGTACGACGTGTTCCTGAACAAGTTCTCCAGCCAGGCGGCGCACACCGACCAGGCGGGCCATCCGGTCCCCTGAGCGGCGCCCGAGCCTGCCCCGCGGGCGCGCGCCCGAACCGTACGGGCGCGCGCCCGGCTCTCTCCGTTCAGTCCTCGCCGGGCAGTTCGCCCGAGAAGGCGGCGGCCATGCGCAGCCAGGGTGCCGCCTCCTCGTGCCGCCCCTGGCGCTCCAGGGTGCGCCCGAGCATGAGATGGGCGTAGTGCTCCACCGGGTCCCGGTCGATGATCCGGCGCAGTTGCTCCTCGGCCCGGCGCAGCTGCGCCGAGTGGTAGTAGGAGCGGGCCAGCAGCAGCCGGGGTCCGGTCTGCTCCGGGGCCTCCTCGACGAGGTCGGCCAGGAGGCGGGCGGCGCCGATGTAGTCCTTGGCGTCGAAGAGCAGCAGCGCCCGCTCCCAGCGCTCCAGGGCGCTCTCCTCGCGCGGCCCGCCCGCGCCGTTGTCGAACAGGTGCAGGGCGCTGGCCCAGCGGTCGGGGGCCACTCCGTCGTACGCCGGGTACTCGTTCACGGAGCCGTTGTCGAAGCCGTTGTCGAAGCCGTTCGTCGTCATTCCTCAGCCCTCAGCCCGGGGGTTCCGTCATAGAAGTTGAATCGTCAACCGAATGCGCCAACGCGGTCCTGATCCGCTCTATTCCGGGGCGGCGCGGGTCAGTGGAGCGGCGGGTTCCGGCGGGGCCTGATGACGGCGTTCGGCAGGGCGGGCGCGGGGATCCGCTCGTCGCCGAAGCCTTCGACCGCGCCGAAGCGGTCCGAGGACGCCTCCCACTCCGCGCGGGCCCGGGCGATGTCGTCGTGGCTGCGGCCGACGAAGTTCCACCACATGACGATCTCCTCCCGGAACGGGGCGCCGCCCAGCAGGACCGTCCGCGCCGGGTGGTCCGACTCGTTCGCCAGGGCGAGGGTCCGCGCTCCGGGGTGGACGTAACCGAGTTCCGCCGGGCGCAGCGTGGTGCCGGACAGGCGTACGTCGCCGCTGTCGACGAGCAGGCCGTGCTCGAAGCCGGGGTCGACGGGGAGGGTGACCGTGGCGCCCGACGCGAGGAGGATCTCGGCGCCGAGCAGCGGGGTGAAGGTCCGCACCGGGGAGGTGACCGAGGCCAGGGAGCCGAGGAAGACCCTGATCTCGGCGCCGTCGATCCGCAGCGGCTCGGGTACGTGGTGCTGGAAGTCGCGTGCGGTGGCGCGGTGCTCCTCGGGCAGGGCGACCCAGAGCTGGACGCCGTGCAGGACGGTGGTGTCCGGTGTCGAGACCTCGGAGTGGGCGATGCCGTACCCGCCGGTCATGAGGTTCATCTCGCCGGGGCGGACGAGGGTGTGGCTGCCCAGGCTGTCGCGGTGTTCGATCTCGCCGCTGAAGAGCCAGCTCACGGTCTGCAGCCCGGTGTGCGGATGCGGGGGCACGCGCATGCCCCTGGTGGTGGCGACCTCGTCCGGGCCGTAGTGGTCGGCGAAGCACCAGGCGCCGATCAGGCTGCGGGCGCGCTGGGGCAGTGTGCGCCGTACCGTCATCGCGCGGGGTCCGCCGAGGGGGACCTCGCGCGCGGAGATCACCTCGACGGGCGGGTCGTTCTCGGGCCGTCCGTCGTCGGCCGTCGCTCCGCAGCGCACCGCCTCGGGTTCGGCTTCGGCGTTGCTCACCGGGATCACCTTCCACACGCTCGTTCGGTCGGGGGGCGACACTCCGGGGGCCTGTCGCACCGGGTCGGAGTGTATGTCCAGTTGATCATTCATTTGAACGGTGAAGGGTTCCCGACCGGGCCTTTCGTGATGCCGCGCACAGAGCGGCGGGCGCCCGGTGAACGTCTGTTAGCGTCCCGGCCGTGACCTCACCGGCCGTGGACGCCCCCGCACCCGACCTCGCCGAGCTCGACCTCTTCGGCGACGACTTCACCCGGGACCCGTTCCCGTGGCTGGAGTCGCTGCGCGCCGAGGCGCCGGTCCGGTTCGACGAGGGCACCGGGCTGTGGCTGGTGAGCCGGTACCGGGACGTGCGCCGGGTGCTGCTCGCACCGGAGGACTTCCTGCCGGACAACGCCCAGCACGCGGTCACCCCGCTGCCGTTCGGCGTGCTGCGGATCCTCACCCGGGCGGGGTTCCGGCTGCCGCCCGCGCTGGCCAACAACGGCTCCGCCGCCCACCCGGGGCTGCGCCGGGTCGTCACCCGGTTCTTCAACGCCCGGCGCGTCACGGACGCCGTGCCGGTGATCGAGCGGATCGCCGGGGAGCTGCTGGACGGGGTGCGGGAGGGGCTGGAGGAGTCGGGCCGCTGCGATCTGTTCACGTCGTTCGCCCAGGTGCTGCCGTGCCGGGTGCTGATGGAGCTGCTGGGCATCGACGGGGTTCCGCCGGCGACGCTGATCCGCTGGAGCGACGCCTCGCTGGAGCTGTTCTGGGGGCGGCCCACGCCGGCCCGCCAGCTCGAACTGGCCGATCTGGTGGGCGAGTTCCACCGTTGGCTGACCCGTGAGGTGGCCGCGGGCGCGGCCCGGCCGGGCTCCTTCGTGCACGCGCTGAGGGACCACCGGCTGCCCGACGGCGAGCGGCTCGACGTGGCGACCGCGGTCGCCGTGTGCTTCTTCGTCTTCGTCGCCGGCCAGTCCACCACCGGGCAGCTCATCGCCACGGTCCTGCGGCACGCCCTGGCCGAGCCGGACATCTGGTCCCGCGCCGGCTCCGAGGACGACCTGGCGAGGGCCTGGGTGGAGGAGGTGCTGCGGCGGGAACCGCCGGTGACGACATGGCGCAGGGTCGCCGCGCGCCCGGTGGAGCTGGCCGGGGTGCGACTCCCGGCGGGGGCACCGCTGTTGCTCATGCTGATGGGCAGCGGATCGGACCCCGAGGTCTTCGAGGGCCCGGACCGGCTGTGCCCGCACCGGGCGAACGTACGGCAGCACCTCTCCTTCGGAGTGGGCCGTCACCGCTGCCCGGGCGCCTCGCTGGCCCGCACGGAGGCGGCGGTAGCCCTCGCCTCGGCCGCCCGCGCCCTGCCCCGGGTACGCCCGGTGGCGGCGGCCGACGATCCGGTCCTGGGCCTGCTGTCGTTCCGCGCTCCCCTGCGGGTCACCGTTGAGACGCCCTAGGCGTCCCACCTGCCCCAGAAGGCGCGTTCAGCCACGCTATCCCAACATGTGAGATCAGGTCGTCCAACATATGAAAGACCCCTTGGGGTGGGGGCCACCTTCTGCCACGATCCCTAGCAACCAGGTAGGAAAACTAGGAATCGATGGGGGTGGCCATGAGATCGATCGTCCGCGGACAGCTGTCGCCGCTCCTTCTGACGTCCCGCCGCCACATCGACTTTCGTCGTACGTCGAGCGCCATCTGTCGCCCCGTCTGAGGGACTTCACCCACCTGCCGGCCCCCGGCCGCCCCGCCCGGGGCACTTCGCCCGGCCGCCGGCCCCTTCGCTCCACGCAGCAGCGCCCGACCCTCCGCACCGCCTTGTCCGGAGGTGCGGGTGCGTGCTCGCGCACTCCTGATCCGCCGAACCTTTGAGAGGACACCTCCGTGTCTGCCGCAAGACCGCTCTCCACCCTGCGCACCCTCGCCGCCATAGCCGCGCTCCCCCTCCTGCTCACCGCCTGCGGGTACGGTTCCGACTCCGCCGACGACGACCAGCCGGCCAAGGTCGCGGCGGACGCCAAGAAGCTCTCCGCGGACGAGGTGCGGATCGGCTACTTCCCGAACCTCACCCACGCCACCGCGCTCGTGGGCGTGCAGGAGGGCCTCCTCCAGAAGGAGCTCGGCGGCACCACCATCAAGCCCTCCACCTTCAACGCCGGCCCCTCCGAGATCGAGGCCCTCAACTCCGGTTCCATCGACATCGGCTGGATCGGCCCCTCCCCCTCCATCAACGGCTACACCAAGGCCAACGGGGAGAACCTGCGGATCATCTCCGGCTCCGCCTCCGGCGGTGTGAAGCTGGTGGTGAACCCGGACAAGATCAAGTCCCTGAAGGACGTCAAGGGCAAGAAGATCGCCACCCCGCAGCTGGGCAACACCCAGGACGTGGCCTTCCTCAACTGGGCCGCGGAGCAGGGCTGGAAGGTCGACGCGGAGAGCGGCAAGGGCGACGTCTCGGTGGTCCGCACCGACAACAAGATCACCCCGGACGCCTACAAGGCCGGCTCGATCGACGGCGCCTGGGTGCCGGAGCCGACCGCCTCCAAGCTGGTCGCCGACGGCGCGAAGGTCCTGCTGGACGAGCGTGACCTGTGGCCCGACAAGAAGTTCGTGATCACGAACATCATCGTGTCGCAGACCTTCCTCAAGGAGCACCCGGACGTCGTCGAGGCCGTGCTGCGCGGCTCGGTGAAGACCAACGAGTGGATCAACGCCAACCCTGACGAGGCCAAGGCGTCCGCCAACAAGGCGCTGGAGAAGCTGTCCGGCAAGGCGCTGCCCGCCGAGGTCATCGACCCGGCCTGGGAGTCGATCACGTTCCTCGACGACCCGCTGGCGTCGACCCTCGACACCGAGGCCGCGCACGCGGTGAAGGCCGGTCTGCTGGAGGAGCCCGACCTGAACGGCATCTACGACCTCGGCCCGCTGAACAAGGTCCTCAAGGCCGCGGGCCAGACCGAGGTCGACGACGCCGGTCTCGGCGCCAAGTAGCACACCGTTGAGTTCCCAGGAGGTGACAACCATGGCCACCACGATCGCCAAGGCTGCCGACGACGGGACGGCGACCGCGTTCGCCGCGCGTATCGAGCACGTCTCGAAGTCCTTCGCCGGTCCCGCCGGACAGCAGCTCGTCCTCGACGACATCTCCCTCGATGTCGCCCCCGGCGAGTTCGTCACCCTCCTGGGAGCCTCCGGCTGCGGCAAGTCCACCCTGCTCAACCTGGTCGCGGGCCTGGACCGGCCCAGCGCCGGCACCATCGGCACCGACGGACGTCCGGCGCTGATGTTCCAGGAGCACGCCCTGTTCCCGTGGCTCACCGCGGGCAAGAACATCGAACTCGCCCTCAAACTGAGGGGAGTTCCCAAGAACGAACGGCGCGGGGAAGCCGAACGCCTGCTGGAACTGGTCCGGTTGAAGGGCTCCTACGGCAAGCGGGTGCACGAGCTGTCGGGCGGTATGCGCCAGCGGGTCGCCCTGGCGCGGGCGCTGGCCCAGGACAGCCGGCTGCTGCTGATG
>NZ_JBEPBM010000051.1:0-37308 GCF_040299205.1 Streptomyces sp. NPDC000983
TGCGGGACTGAGCATGATCGTGACCTCAATGCGTCGCGTGTGATCCTCGCCGCCGGGCAGGCGGAGAGACTAAACGCCCCTGGAGGGCCGGTCAGCCCCGGAGTGGAAACCCCACACCGGGCACGGCCCGTTGAACGGGGAACCCACCCGAAGGCCCAGCCGGACACCACCGGCAGCCAGGCGGGAACCCCCGTCCTTTAGGACGGGGAGGATGTCAAGGGGAACTCCTTGGTTCCTCGGCCTACTTGACGGCGATCGGGTTGACGGGGGAGCCGACCGCTCCGGTGATGGGCAGGGGGGCGGCGGTGAGCCAGAAGTCGTATCTGCGGTCGGCCGCGCAGTCCTCTGCGAGGGCTTCGAGGTCCCACATCTCGCCGATGAGCAGGCCGAGGTGGGGTATGGCGACCTGGTGCAGCGGCTGGAAGGCGTGGTCGAACTCGTTGGGGCGCACCTCGAAACCCCAGGTGTCGGTGGCGATCGCGGCGATCTCGCTGCCGTGCAGCCAGCCGGCCGTGGTGAAGGAGAGCCCCGGGGCGGGGCCTCCGGCGTAGTCGCCCCAGCCGTCGCGGCGGACCCGGGCGAGCTGGCCGGTGCGCACCAGCACCAGGTCGCCTCGGCCGACGGTGACGTCCTGTGCCTCGGCGGTGGCGGTGAGATGCTCTGCGGTGATGGCGAATCCGTCCGGCAGCTCGCCGTCGTCGCCGACGGCCCGGCCGACGTCGAGGAGCACACCGCGGCCGGCGACGTGCGGGGCCATGTGCTCGATGCCGGTGACCTGGTCGCCGTCGGAGGTGACGACCTTCTCGGCGGCGCGGCCGTTCCACGCCTTGCCGTGGTCGAAGATGTGGCCGAGCCCGTCCCACTGGGTGGAGCACTGCAGCGGCATGGCGATGACGTCGTCCGCGCCGCCGATGCCGTGCGGCAGGCCCTGGTTGCCGAGGGCGGCGTCGGTGCCGGTGTCCAGCATGGTGTGGACCGGGTTGGTGCGCCTTCGCCAGCCCTTCTGGGGGCCGTCGATGTCGAAACGCTGGGAGAGGGAGAAGCTCACGCCGCGCCGGATCAGCGCGGCGCCCTCGCGCCGCTTGGTCTCGTCGAGGAAGTTGAGCGTGCCGAGCACGTCGTCCTCGCCCCAGCGGCCCCAGTTGGAGTACGCCTTGGCGGCCCGCGCGACCGAGGCGGCGGGGTCGGTGCGGTCGAGGGTCACGAGGCCGCCTTCGCCACGCAGCGGGTGCGCTGGGCGCCGAGTCCGGTGATGGAGGCGTCCATGACGTCGCCGTCGCGCAGCAGCCGGCCCCAGTGCATGCCGTTGCCGGCGGGGGAGCCGGTGAGGACCAGGTCGCCGGGGAGGAGCCGGGCGGTCTGCGAGGCGTAGGAGACCATCCGCGCCACGTTGAAGATCATGTCCTTGGTGGACTCGTCCTGCATCGTCTCGCCGTTGAGCTTCAGCGTCAGGCGCAGGTCGTCCGTGGGGGCGATCGAGGTGGCGGGCACGATCCAGGGGCCGAGCGGGGTGAAGCCGGGCGCGTTCTTGCTGCGCAGCCAGTCGGTTCCGATCTGCGGCATGTCCCGGCGGAAGACGGTGGCCCGGTCGGTCAGGTCGTTGGCGATCGTGTAGCCGGCGACGTGGGTCAGTGCCTCCTCGACGGACACCCGGTGGGCCGGGCGGCCGATCACCGCGGTCAGTTCCAGCTCCCAGTCGGGCTTCTCGGCCCAGTCGGGCAGGACGACGTCGTCGTACGGGCCGGTGATCGCGCTCGGCAGGCCGATGAAGACGTAGGGGAGGTCCTCGGCGGCCCGGCGGTCCATGATCTCCGCGGCTTCCGCGCGCCGTTCCGCTTCCGGCCGTTCGTCCCCGGGTGCGCGGTGCGCGACGTGGAGGTCGATGACGTGCTGGCGGTAGTTGGCGCCGGACTGGAACACCTGGCGGGGCTCGACGGGGGCGTGGACGTCGAATTGCGCCAGGGGTGCGCGCGTGAGGGTGCCGTCGTCGGCCAGTGCGGCCAGTCGCGGCTGTGCCGCGTCCCACTGTTCGAGCAGGCCGCGCACGGTCAGGCCGGAGTCGTCGAAGGCGGTACGCAGGTCGAGCACCCGGGCGTCGGGGGTGACGAGAGCGGGGAAGGCGGGGCCTTCGGGGGCGGAAAGCGTGGCCAGTGCGAAGGGTCCGGCGAAGAGGGCGGGCACGGCTTGAGGTTTCACGGACATGTCCTCCTGATTGCGGTGGCACTAATCTGGACCCGCCACCCGTGATCACGGAAATCGATTCTCTGGATGGCAATCATCTGTATGCTGAATAGTCCCAGGTCGTCGCAGTCAAGCTAGGAAAGTCGCTGATGAATCTCAGTCGCCTGGACCTCAACCTCGTCGTCGCCCTGCGCGCCCTGCTGGAGGAACGCAACGTCACCCGTGCCGGACGGCGGGTCGGCCTCAGCCAGCCCGCGATGAGCGCGGCCCTGTCCCGTCTGCGCCGCCACTTCGACGACGAGCTGCTCGCCCGGGTCGGCGGCCACTACGAACTCACCGCCCTGGGCCAGGTCCTCCTGGACCGGACCACCACGGCGTACGACGTGCTGGAGCGTCTCTTCGCGAGCCAGGCGGACTTCGACCCGGCCCGCGAGCTGCGGGAGTTCAAGCTGATCGCGTCCGACTACGCCGTGGCGGTCTTCGGCGCCGAGCTGGCCCGGGTCCTGCACGAGGAGGCGCCCGGCATCCGGCTGCGGTTCGCGCAGACCCCGACCACGGTGGTGGACGCCACGGACTCCCTGCTGAGCACCTCCGACGGCCTGCTGATGCCGCACGGGGTGATCAGCGATTTCCCGGCCACCGACCTGTTCGGGGACCGGTGGGTCTTCCTCGTCTCCGACGACCATCCGAGCGTCGAGGACCGTCTCACCCGCCAGGACCTGGCCCGGCTTCCCTGGGTCACCTACCGGCGCACCTACGACGCCCCGGCCGTGCGCCAGCTGGGGATGCTGGGCATCGAGCCGCAGGTCGAGGTCTCGGTGGACAGCTTCCAGATCATTCCGCTGCTGGTCGCCGGCACTCGGCGCATCGCCCTCCTGCAGGCCCGCCTGGCCCGGCTCCTGGGGCCGCTCGCGGGCGTGCGCGTGGTGGAGCCGCCGTACGAGGCCGTGCCGCTGAGGGAGGCGATGTGGTGGCACCCCGTGCACACCCACGACGCGGGTCACATCTGGCTGCGTGAGACGGCCGCGCGCGTGGGCAGGCGGATGTCGGACGAGTCCGAGGGGTGAGCGGCTGCCCGCCTCGCGTACGGCGGGAGCCATTCACCGGGTGGATGGCAGTCATCCGGAACGTGAATCACGGCGGGGGTGGGCAGAGCGCTTTGTGCCACGCATGCTCGAAGGAGGTGCGTCGGCGCGTTCCCGCGCGGCGCCTCCCACCGACGGCCGGATGATCCGTATCTCCGCTGTCGGTCCTCCCGTTTCGTCGGCCGGAGTACCGTCGTGCCCGTTTCCCCTCCCGTGCCCGGTGCCGGCCGCGCATCTGCGCTTTCGGGCACCGCCGGGTGGCGGCCGTCACCGAGGCGGAGCCGCCATGGTGGAGCGGCGCACGACCAGTTCGGGCTGGAGCACCACATGGCTGTGGGCGTGCCTGGCTCCGTGCGCCGTGTCCTCGATGAGCAGTCGGCCGGCCTGCCGTCCCATGGTGGACGCCGGCCGCCGCACCGAGGTGAGCGGAACGACCGCCGACGCGGCGAACTCGATGTCGTCGTAGCCGACCACCGCGATGTCGTCCGGCACCCTGAGGCCCGCCTCGTACAGGGCCTGCAGGACGCCGAGGGCGAGCAGGTCGTTGGCGCAGAACACGGCGGTGGGCCGCTCGGGCAGTCCGAGGATGCGGTGTCCGGCGTCCTTGCCCGCTGCCACGGTGAGTGCGTCGCAGGGCAGTTCTCTGAGCGCTGTGGCGGGCAGGGCGGACTCGTTGATGGCGGTGAGGGCGCCCCGGCGGCGGTCCCGTACCTGCTGGAGGCGGTCGGGGCCGCTGACGTAGGCGAGGCAACGGTGGCCGCGCTCGACCAGGTGGCGTACCGCGGCCCGTCCGCCGGCCACGTCGTCGATCCCGACGGAACAGGCTGCGGGCTGGGGTGCGAGCTGGTCGGCCACTACGAAGGGGACCGCGTTGCGGCGGAACGCGGCAACGGTGCGTCCCACTCCTTCGCCGGAGGTCAGTACCGCGCCGCGGACCTGGTGCGAGGTGATCAGCGACAGGTGGCGTGCGGCTTCCGCCGGATCGTGGGCGCCGGTGCAGACCATGACGCCGAGGTCCGCTTCGCGGGCCGCCTGCTCCACGCCGGAGGCGAGAGCGGTGAAGAACGGGTTGGCCATGTCGAGGACCATGACGGCGATCACCCGGGAGGCCCAGCCACGCAGTTGCCGGGCGCCTTCGGCCCGTATGTAGCCCAGGGAGTCGATGACGTCCAGGACGCGCGAGCGTGTCGTCTCGGCCACGACCTCGGGCCGGTTGAGGACGTTGGAGACGGTTCCGAGGGAAACGCCGGCCTCTCGTGCGACGTCCTTGATGCCGACCCGGGATCGTGCGCGGACGGCAGGTTGGGCGGGCGCCGTCCCTTTGGCGGGGGCAGGTGCGTGTCCTGCCCTCACGGCGGCGGTCGGCCGTGGGTCCACGGCCTAGTGTTCCCGCGGCGCACCGGTGGTGGAGCGCACCACCAGGCGGGGGGTCATCGTGGTCTGCATGGCTCTGTCCCTTCGGCTTTCGACCCGTTCGACGAGCATCCGGGCGGCGGCGGAGCCCATGGTGTGTCCCGCCTGGTCCACGCTGGTGAGCTGCACGGGGGCCAGGGCGGCGAGCGCGGTGTTGTTGTAGCCGGCCAGCGACAGGTCGCGGGGGATGCGCAGGCCGAGTTCGTGCGCCGCGCGGTAGACACCCAGCGCGGCGACGTCCGCGCCGGTCATGACGGCGGTCGGCGGGCGGTCTGCCGTCAGCAGCGTCATGCCCGCCTTGAAGCCGCCCTCGTCGGAGTAGGCCGCGTGGTGGACCCGCGCGTACCGGGCGAGTCCGTGCCGCTCCATCGCGCGCAGATAGCCCTCGCCCAGCACGGCTTCCGGAGTGCGCTTCCACTTGTTGGCCCGGGTACCCGGAGCCGAGACGAGGGTGATGTCGCGGTGGCCGAGCGAGACCAGGTGATCCACCACCAGACCCGCACCGAGGTCGTCGGCGTCGACGACCGCGTCGTACGCGTCGGAGGCGTCATGGTGGCCGATGACCACGGTCGGCGTCGAGGCGGCCGTGGCCAGCACCTCCGCACGCGGGGTCCCGGGGGCGATGAGGATCAGTCCGTCCATCTGCCGGTCGACCAGGGAGCGGATGGTCCTGGCCTGTTCGTCCGGGTCGAAGCCAGCCGCGCCGATCAGCACCGTGTAGTCGGTCTGCCGCAGCTCGTCCCGGATGCCGTCGAGGATGTCGGCGAAGAACGCGTTGCGGACGTTGTCCAGCAGCACGCCGATGGTGTAGGTCCGTCCGCGCATCCCCCGTGCCGCGGCGTGCGGGCGGTAACCCAGCTCGGTGATGGCTGCCTGGACCTTCTCCCGCATGGCCTCGCTGACGCCGTAGGCGTTGCGCATGACCTTGGAGACGGCGGCCGTGGAGACGCCGGCGTGCCGGGCGACATCGGTGATGGTCACGCGTTTGCCCGGCCTGGCTGCGGAGGCCCTGTCCATGTCCACATCCCCGGTCTCGTAGTCGTAGGTATAACGGTCTACACGTTACTCCCCACTACTCGTCAAGTCTTCCGCACATCACCGCAGTGTTACCTGCTCGTGTCTTGACGGTGGCGGAGTGGCGGTGCAAGGTGTTGCCCACTCGGGGCGGAGAACGTTATACACACTCCGCGTCGCTTGCCCCGCCGTGCTGCCGGGCCCGTTCGTCGCCCATGGCGCCCTTCCCGCATTTCGCCCGCTCGTCATGATCCTTGGGAGTCCCAGTGCCCCTTCGTACCTCCCGCGCCCGTCGTGCGCGACTGAGCCTGCTCACCGCCGGCACCGCCTCGCTCGCGCTGCTCGCCACCGCCTGCGGCGGCAGCGGGGCAGCCGGAAGCTCCTCCGCTCCCAAGAACTTCGACTACCTGAGCGTCACGGAGAACACCACCGTCAAGACGGCGCTCGGCACCCTGTCCAAGGGCGCCTGCAAGACCGCGAACGACGCCCTGCCGCTGAAGGTGGAGACCGTTCCGCAGGCCAGCCTCGACCAGAAGCTCCAGCTGCTGGCCGGACAGGACGCGCTGCCGGTGCAGTTCGCCGCCGGCAACGCCCCCGCGCTCACCCAGGAGCTGGCCAAGTCCGGCAAGGTCGCCGACCTGGAGGCGAAGCTCAAGGAGCTGGGGGTTCTCGACCAGCTCGAGCCGGCCGCCGTCTCCACCATCAAGGCCCTGTACGGCGGCGAACTCCAGGTCCTGCCGTACGAGTACAACATCGAGGGCATCTTCTACAACAAGCAGCTCTTCGCGGACAACGGCCTGAAGGTGCCCGGCACCTGGGACGAGCTGGTCTCGGCCGCGCAGAAGCTGGAGGCGAAGGGCGTCCAGCCGTTCTCCGCCTCGGGCCAGCAGGGCTGGCCGCTGACCCGGCTCATCAGCGGCTACCTCTACCGCAGCCTCGGCCCGGACGCGCTGCAGAAGGTGGCCGACGGCGAGGCGAAGCTGACCGACCCCGAGTACGTGAAGGCAGCCGAGGAGATCGCCGCGCTGGGGGAGAAGGGCTACTTCGGCAAGGGCGTCGGCTCCATCGACTACGACACCGCGATGAACGAGTTCCTCACCGGCAAGGCCGCCATGTTCTACATGGGCAGCTGGGCCCTGGCCAACATCGCCGACGACAAGCAGAACAAGATCGGCGCGGAGAACACCGGCTTCATGCCCTTCCCCGCCGTGACCGGCGGCAAGGGCTCCATCGACCAGTACCCCTCCAACGTCGGCCTGGGCATCACCCTGGGCGCCAAGTCCTTCGACACCAAGACCGGCGACTGGGTCTCCTGCATCGCCAAGAACTACGGCGCCACGGGGCTGAAGGACCACGGCTCCATCTCGGGCTTCAAGGTGAACGCCGAGGTCAAGGACGCCAACGAGGTCACCACGCAGGTCCGCGACACGATCAGCGCCTCGAAGCAGAACGTGCTGTGGTTCGAGGCCCTGTTCAACACCAAGGCCACCACCGTCAGTCAGCAGAACGCGGCGGGCCTGGTCAACGGCAGCAAGAGCCCCGAGCAGTTCATGCAGACCGTGCAGGACGCACTGGCCTCCCAGTGACCGGCCGGGGGCGGCCCGCACGCTCCTGCCCGCCCCGCCGCGCGCGGGCCGCCCCCGTCCCTCCGGAAGAAAGTGGACACCACCCATGCACCGCGTCCTCGGTGACCGCAGAGCCATCGCGATCCTGCTCGGTCCCGCCCTCCTCGTCTACTCCCTGATCATGCTCGTCCCCACGGTGTGGTCACTCGGCTACGCCTTCACCAAGGGCAACACGATCAACGGCTTCACCGGAAACGGCGTCGCCAACTTCTCCCGCCTCCTCGACGACCCCGCCGCCCACGACGCCCTCTGGTTCACCCTCAAGTACGCCGTCGTCGTCACCGTCGGCCAGGTGATCGCCGGCTACCTGCTGGCGCTGCTCTACGTCTTCTTCCTCAAGCGCGCCTCCGCGCTGATCCGCACCCTGGTGTTCTTCCCGGTCGTCCTGCCCACCGTCGCCGTCGGCCTGCTCTTCCAGAAGCTCTTCCAGGTCGCACCGCAGACCGGTCCCGTCAACTCCCTCCTCAACGCCGTCGGCATCGACTCCATCGACTTCTTCGGCAGCGCCGGCAGCGCCTTCTGGGTCCTGATCGGCATGGACATCTGGCGCTCGATGGGCTTCTACGCCGTCCTGCTCTTCGCCGGCCTGGTCGACATCCCCGACGAGGTCCTGGAGTCGGCACGCCTGGACGGCGCCACGGGACTCAGACTGGTCCGGCACATCGTCCTGCCGCTCTCCCTGCCCGTCCTGCTGTCCTCGCTGATCTTCAGCATCAACGGCACCCTGAAGGTCTTCGACTCGGTCGTCGCCCTCACCAACGGCGGCCCAGGCACCGACACCACGCCTTTGACCCTGTACATGTTCCAGACGTCGTTCAGCTACGGCGACTACGGCTACGGCAGCACCATCGCCCTGCTGCTGACCGTCGTGTGCCTGCTGGTGAGCCTGGTCGTCTACCGCGTCTCGCGGCGCGACCTCACGGAGGGCTGAAAACCATGGCCACCACACACACCCCCGTGAAGACCTCCGCGAGGGCCTCCGGGCCCGCACCAGCCCCCCGACCCCGGCGCGGCCGCCGGGGAAGAGGTCTATGGGTCAAGATCGTCGTCGCCCTCCTGCTGGTCGTCGAGATCTACCCGATGGTCTGGATGTTCCTCACCTCCCTGAAGTCCAACGACGACTATCTGAACAACTCCACCTGGTCGCTGCCCACCACCTGGGAATGGGGCAACTACACCGAGGCATGGACCACCGGAAACATCGGCCTCTACGTCCAGAACAGCCTGCTCGCCGTCGTTCCCGCACTCGCGCTGATGCTGCTGCTCGGCACCGCCGCCGGGTTCGCCCTGCAAGTCATGGTGTGGAAGGGCCGAAGCCTCACCCTGCTCGTGTTCCTCGCAGGCATGATGGTCCCGCCCCAGATGATCCTGCTGCCCCTGTTCACGGTGTACTTCCAGACCGGCCTGTCCGGCACCCTGTGGCCGCTCATCCTCACCTACACCGGCACCGGCCTGCCGCTGACCGTCTTCATGATGGCCACCTACTACCGCAGCGTCCCGCGCGAGCTGTTCGAGGCCGCCACCATCGACGGCGCCGGCATCCTGCGCGCCTTCTGGACCATCAGCCTCCCCCTGGTACGCAACGCCCTGCTCACCGTCGGCCTGGTGCAGTTCTTCTTCATCTGGAACGACCTGCTCATCGCCCTGACCTTCACCAACAACCAGGACCTGCGCACCATCCAGGTCGGCCTGCTCAACTTCACCGGCGACTTCGGAGCCACCCAGTACGGCCCCCTCTTCGCGGCCATCTGCATCAACGTCTTCGGCACCCTCGTCATCTACCTCTTCCTCAACCAGAAGGTCATGAAGGGCCTCACATCGGGAGCGCTCAAGGGCTGACCCCCGGCCCCCTGCGGACGAGCCGTCCCTCGGCCCCCCGAAGACGGCTCGCCGCCCACCCCTCCCGCTCCCGCATGTGACCACCCGTGAAAGAAGGGTCACCCCCTTGCTCCCCCCTCAGCCCTCTGCGGTCAGCTGCGAACACCTGCCCGACGGACTCGGCATCGGCGTCACCTCGCCCCGACTGACCTGGACCCTGCCCGCCGCCACCGGCCCTCAGACGGGGTACGAACTGGAACTCCGGCGCCGCGGCAACACCCACCGCACCGGACGCGTGGACAGCGCCGAGCAGGTTCTCGTGCCCTGGCCGGGCGAACCCCTGGCCTCCCGCGAACGCGTCACCGTCCGGGTCCGCGTCTGGACCTCCGACCTCGCCCAGCCCTCGCGCTGGAGCCCACCGACCGACGTCGAAGCAGGGCTCGTGCACACCGCGGACTGGCAGGCGGTACCCGTCGGCGCCGGCTGGGACGAGGACCCCGACGGCGAGCGCCGCCCCGCCCGCCTGCGCAAGGACTTCCCTGTGCGCGGGCCCGTCGCGCGCGCCCGCCTCTACGTCACGGCCCACGGCCTGTACGAGGTGGAGATCAACGGCCACCGCGTCGGCGACGAGGCCCTCGCACCGGGCTGGACGGTCTACCCCCACCGGCTGCGCTACCGCACCCACGACGTCACCGCTCACCTCACCGAGGGCGCGAACACCATCGGCGCCTGGCTCGGCGACGGCTGGTACCGCGGCAAGTACGGCTTCGACGGCGGGACCCGCAACATCTACGGCACCGACCAGTCGCTCATCGCCCAACTCGAGGTGGAGTACGACGACGGCACCACCCAGGTCGTCGCCACCGACGAAACCTGGACGGCGGCACCCGGGCCGATCCTGACCAGCGGCCTGTACGAAGGGGAGACCTTCGACGCCCGCCTGCACGACCCCGCATGGGCCACGCCGTCCGCAGCCGGCGCGGGGGAGTGGACACCGGTGCGCACGGGCGCACGCGACCCCGCCACGCTGACCGCCCCTCTCGGGCCCCCCGTACGCTGCACCGAGGAGCTCGCCCCGGCCATCACGCGCACCGGCGAGGGGCGATACCTGCTCGACTTCGGGCAGAACCTCGTCGGCCGACTCCGCGTCACCGCCGACGGCCCGGCCGGCACCACCGTCACCCTGCGGCATGCCGAAGTCCTCCAGGACGGCGAACTGGCCACGCGCCCCCTGCGTGAGGCGACCTCCGTCGACACGCTGATTCTCTCCGGCAGCGGACCTCTCACCTGGGAACCGCGCTTCACCCTGCACGGATTCCGCTACGCCGAGATCACCGGATGGCCGGGCGAGATGACGGCGGATCAGGTGACCGCCCGCGTCTACCACACGGACATGCGCCGCACCGGCTGGTTCGAGTGCAGCGACCCGCTTGTCAACCGGCTGCACGAGAACGTCGTGTGGAGCATGCGCGGCAACTTCGTCGACCTGCCCACCGACTGCCCGCAGCGCGACGAACGTCTTGGCTGGACCGGAGACATCCAGGTCTTCACCCCCACCGCGAGCTTCCTCTACGACTGCGTCGGCCTGCTCGACTCATGGCTCACCGACGTCGGCCTCGAACAGCTCCCCGACGGGACCATCCCCTGGTACGTCCCGGTCATCCCGGGCGAGCCGATGTGGACACCGATCCACCCCGGTGCCGCATGGGGCGACGTCGCCACCCTCACCCCCTGGACGCTCTTCCAGCGCTTCGGCGACCGCGAACTCCTGCGCCGCCACTACCCCATGGCCAAAGCCTGGGTCGACCTGGTCGAACGCCTCGCCGGACCCACCCGCCTGTGGGACACCGGCGTCCAACTGGGCGACTGGCTCGACCCGGCCGCACCGCCCGACGACCCGGGCGCGGGCCGCACCGACCGCTACCTCGTCGCCACGGCCTACTTCGCCCACTCCGCCCGCCATCTAGCCCTGGCCGCAGCGGAGTTGCAGGACGACGCGGACGCCGCCCGGTACGCCGCACTCGCCGATCAGGTCAGGGACGCCTTCCGGCGCCGATACGTCCTGCCCTCAGCGCGCCTGGCCAGCGACAGCGCCACGGCGTACGCCCTCGCCCTCGCCTTCGACCTGCTCACCCCGGAGCAGCGGGCACCGGCCGCCGACCGCCTCGCCGCCCTCGTGCTCGCCGACGATGCACGGATCTCCACCGGCTTCGTCGGCACCCCCCTGATCTGCGACGCCCTCACCGACAGCGGCCACCTCGACGTCGCCTACAGGCTGTTGCTCCAGACCGAGTGCCCCTCCTGGCTCTACACGGTCTCCATGGGCGCCACCACGATCTGGGAACGCTGGGACAGCCTGCGCCCCGACGGCACCCTCAACCCCGGCGGCATGACGAGCTTCAACCACTACGCACTAGGAGCCGTCGCCGACTGGCTGCACCGGGTGGTCGGCGGCATCACCGCCACCGCCCCCGGCTACCGGCGGCTCTCCTTCCGCCCCCGCCCGGGCGGGGGCATCACCTGGGCACGTGTCCGCCACGAAACGCCCTACGGGACAGCCGCACTGTCCTGGCGGCTCACCGCCACCGGCATGACAGCCGACATCACGGTGCCGCCGGGTTGCACGGCCACGGCCGAACTGCCCGGATGCGCGCCGCTCGTCCTGGGGCCGGGCGACCACGTGCTGGACACCGCCGAACTCGGGGCGGCTGCCTGAACCCGCCGACCACACACGCACAGCAGCCCGACGAATACGCGATTCGTCGGGCTGCTATTTGTGTTGCGGATACGGAACATCCAGGCGGTCGATAGCGATACCCGTGACCGGGCTCTTCAATTGAAATTTCAGGGAAAATTTCAAATGGTGCGACGCGAAACCGCAGGTCAGCAAAAGTTTTAAACTGCGTGTTTCCGAGTATTGACCTCCGGTTGGAATAGGCCATAGTTTCCAGCCTGCCGGTATGAGTTTCGCGGCTGAATACTGCCGTGTGTCGAAGTCTCGCCCAGGGATGAGCCGATATCTGTCCCGCCGAGAAGCGAGAAACGGATCGCGCCCCCCAGGGACTCCGTGACTACCCGGCAGCTCGCACGAGCCCCATAGAGCCGGGGCCGGCCGTGACCTGACCCCTCGGTCGGCCCCACCCCCAACCCGCGGCGACGCACCGCGCCGCCCGTCAGTCCGGAGAGCCGCTGTGAACCGACGAACCTTCCTATCCGCCGCAGCCTTCACGGCCCTTGCCGCGAGCATGGCCCCCGCAGTCACCGGCCCCGCGGTCGCCGCGCCGGATTCCACCGCGCAGGACCGGGCCACCGCACTGCTCGCCCGCATGACGGCCGCCGAAAAGGAGTCCCTCGTGCGCTGCGACTTCGCAGCCGTCGCCCACCTGGGCATCCCCGCCCTCGCCATGGTCGACGCCTCTGCGGGGCTGCGCGGCGAGACGGGCGTCACCGCCTTCCCCGTCCCCCTGGCCCAGGCGGCCACCTTCGACGAGGCACTCGCGGGCCGGATCGGAACAGCCATCGGCACCGAAGCGCGGGACAAGGGCTACAACAACGCCCTCGGCCCGACCATCGACCTCACCCGAACCTGGCACTTCGGCCGCCAGGCCGAAGCCATGGGAGAGGACCCCGTGCTCGCGGGGCGCCTGGGCGCGGCGCTCACCGTCGCCCTCCAGTCCCAGCACATGGTGGCTACCGTCAAGCACTTCGCGGGCTACACGCAGGAGGTCAACCGCTTCTTCACCGACACCCTCGTCTCCGACCGAGCGCTGCACGAGTACTACCAGGCGCCCTTCCGCCGGGTGATCGCCGCCGCCCCCGCCACTTCCGTGATGATGGCCTACCCCAAGATCAACGGCACCTTCGCCACACGCAACGCGGGCCTGTTCGACGACCTCAAGAAGGGGATGGGCCTGCAGGGTTACACCGTGCCCGACTTCTGGGCCGGCGACGACCAGGTCGCCTCCGCCCGCGCCGGCATGGACCTCGCCGGACTCGGCCCCGGCGGCGTCCAGATTCCGGCGGGTTCCCTCACCGGCGGAGCGATACCGGCGGCCCGCCTGGACGACGCCGCCCGCCGCATCCTCCTCACCATGTTCGCGAACGGCCTCTTCGACCACCCGGCGCCCACCCCTGCGGACAACGTCAGCACCCCGGCACACAAGGAGCTCGCCCACGAGGCAGCCGTCGCCTCCACGGTGCTCCTGGCCAACCGAGCCGCTGCCCTGCCCCTCACCAGTGCGGTGAAGTCGCTTGCCGTCATCGGCCCGGCAGGAACGGACACCTACACCGGCGTGTCCGGCTCCACCTACGTCACCCCCGGCACCTGGACCACCCCCCTGGAGGCGATCCGGGCCCGCGCGGGAAGCACGGTGAAGATCACTCACGCCCAGGGCACCAAGGGCGACATCCCCCTGACCACGGTCCCCTCCACCGTCCTGCGCACCCGCACCGGAACGGCCGGTCTGACGGCCACCTACTACGCAGGCGCCGACGGCACCGGCACACCGGTCGCGACCCGTACGGACGCCACCGTCACCTTCACCACCACCCCCGTGGAGGGTCTGCCGCAGGTGTGGTCGGCCAAGTGGACCGGCACGCTGACACCGACCACCACCGGCCTGCACCGCTTCTCCCTGCTGCCCTCGGGAACCACCTCACTGAAGATCGACGGCCGGACGGTCGTCTCGGGCACCCGGCAGATGGCCCGCTTCTTCCTCGGGCCCTTCGACTACCCCCTCCAGGGAACCGCCGAACTGACCGCCGGGCGCGCCGTCACCGTGGAAATCACCTACACCAACGCCACCGCAGAGCCCGGCACATGCGGCCTGACCTTCGGCTGGCAGCCCCACTCCCTCATCCCCGCCGCGGTGACCGCGGCACGCGGGGCCGACGCGGCCGTCGTCATCGTCAACCGGGTCGCCGGCGAAGGCATGGACCACACCGACTACGCGCTGCCCGGCGACCAGGACCAGCTCATCCAAGCCGTGGCCGCCGCCAACCCCCGCACGATCGTCGTCCTCAACACCGACGGTCCCGTCGCCACCCCGTGGCTCGACGACGTGGAGGCCGTCATCCAGGCCTGGTACGCGGGCCGCGCGGCAGGCACCGCCCTGGCCGCGGTCCTGTTCGGGGACAGCGACCCGGCAGGCCGCCTCCCGCTGACCTTCCCCGCCGACGCCACCCAGGGCCCGGGCACCACCCCCGCCACCTACCCCGGCACGAACGCCACCGTCTCCTACGACGAGGGCACCGCCGTCGGCTACCGCTTCTACGACGCCAGGAAGCAGGAACCCCGCTTCCCCTTCGGCCACGGCCTGTCCTACACCACCTTCGCCCACGGCTCCCTGGAAGCGACCTACGACGCGGCCGCCCGGCAGGTCGACGTCGCGGTCACCGTCACCAACACCGGACGACGACAGGGCACCGAGGTCCTTCAGGTCTACGCCACCCTCCCCGCCTCCGCAGCGGCGGAACCGCGCCGCCTGGTCGCCTTCGAGAAGGTCACCCTCCCCGCGTCCGGAACCAAGCGGATCAGCCTGAAGATCCCCGTCCAGGACCTCACCGTGTGGAAGTCCGGGGCAATGGCGCTCACCCCGGGTTCCTACACCTTCGCGACGGCACGTTCGTCCCGCGTCATCACCGCCCAGCGAGTCCTCACACTCACCTGACCCGCCTTTTGTCCGCCGTCCGCCCGTCGGCGGTCCGTGTGAGCCCTTCACGGTCAGTACGGACGTCACACGCACCGCCGTCTCCTCCTCCACACCACGCACGTCGTTCCACCCACCTGTGCCACTACGTCCCGCCGGGAGTCCGTCCGTGAGACGCACCGCGAACCTGCTCGGCCTCACCCTCGCCCTCGCCCTCTGCACCACCACGACAGCAGCATGCGGCCCCTTCGGCGCCTCCGAGAACGGGCCGGTCGAGCTGTCCGTCAGGGCAAGCGTCACCGACAAGTCCGCGATGGACGCCGTCGTCGCCGATTTCCACCGCCTCCACCCGGACACACACATCACCGTCGACTACGCCGACGCCGACACCCTCCAACATGAACTACCGGACGACCTCCGCACCGGACAGGGCCCCGACGTCTTCACGGTCTGGCCCGGAAGCGGCAACCCCGCCTCCGTCAAAGCGCTGGAACACGACGGCCTCCTGGAGAACCTCAGCATCCGCCGCTTCAGCCTCGCGATGCCCGACGGCGTCGTACCGGTCACCGACGTGGACGGCGGCACGTTCGCGGTACCGGTGACCTTCAGCGGCATCGGGGCGGTCTTCTCCATGGAGGCACTGGACACCATCGAGGGCACGCCGCCACAGACCTGGACAGAACTGCTGACGCTGTGCGACACGGCCCGCGACCACGACAAGGTCCTCTTCGCCCTGGGAAACGCGACCCCCTGGGTCACCCAACTCATCACCTACGCCCTCGTCGCGACGACCGTCTACGCCGACAAACCGGACTTCGACCAGAACATGGCACTGGGCAAGGAAACCTTCGCCGGGTCCGGCTGGCAAACGGCACTGCGCAAGTACACGGAAATGGAACAGCGCGGATGCTTCAACACCGACCCACTGGACACGACGTACGAGGAATCCCTGGAGCAGGTGGCCGAAGGCCGAGCCGTGGGAGTCGTCCAGGTCGCCAGCGTGCTGTCCGAACTGCGGGCCGCCGCACCCGGCCTGACACTGCGCATGGCCGCACTGCCGGCCAGCGACGACCCCGACGCCACGCGGATGCCCGGCGCGGTGTCGGCCGCCTACGGCCTCAACCCCGACACTTCCCACCGCGCACAAGCCCTTGCCTTCATCGACTTCCTCGGATCAGCGCGCGGACAGAACCTCTACAACCGCTCCGGCGCCACCCTGCCCGCCATCCCCAACGCCTCCTTCACCGTGGACCCCGCCATCCGCGAGGTCGCCGAGCGGCAAAAGGCCGGCACCACCGTCCCCTTCATGGACCAGCGCTGGCCGAACTCAGCAGTCCAGCAGACGCATTTCGCACAGATCAAGGCCCTCTTCGAGGGAACCACGGACATCGACGCAGCCTTGGCCGCCCTTGATGAGGCATATCGAAAGCGAACCTGACGCGTGCCGATGACGCTCTGGGCGCGGCGAAGCAGATGGGGCCCCGGACTCCACCGTCAACTGCGCCCACCACCAGGTCGGTCCATGGGCGCACGCGGGTCAACTCCAACAGCGAGACGGCCACGGCTCGCCTCCACGCCGAGCGGTCCGGCTGAACGCCCGACCGGGCCGCGAGGAAGAGGAGCGCGGGCAGGCAGTCGCCGACGAGCGCTCCATCTCGCAGCGAATGGCTGTCCAGGCTGCCCGCCTCAGCCCGGGCAACCAGCGGGCATATCCGTGCCCGGAGCGCGCCGGCTCGCCATGCTCGGCGTGGAGTCGCATGTAGAGACCTGCGTCGACGCTTTCCACCCATGCCTCTCCTCGTAGCCCGTACGCGGCGGATCGCATGGATGCAGGCGCGTCCGGCCCGGATGCTTGCACCGATCGCGGCTGTCCCGGCGATGGAAGCGCCGTGCGAAGCCATTTCGCTGCGTCAGGCTCTGTGATGGCATCCAGTGCATCCCATGGCCCCACCGACCACGAGGCCGTCAGGCGCTGTTGCCGGCACCCAACCTCCCAGAGCAATGGGCGGAAACCCGGCTGGCACTATCCGCCTGGTCAATCAAGCTCATCAGCAACGTGAATCCCACAGGTACTGGGCAGGCAGAGCGCCATCACTGCATAGTCATGGCACACCGGCGCGCCCGTACACCCCGACCGCATTCGACCGGTCGAGCCCATACACCCTTACGCGGCGCCTCCCTCCCGCTTGTGACTCAATGGAGTGCTGTCATGCCCGAACCCGTCGACCTGCAAGCACGCGAGCAGGACCAGGCCCTGGCTGTGCGGGGCAAGCTGCCTGCCGTGCTGCTCATGGCCGGCAGTTGCCTTCCGATCCTCGGCGCGGTCCTCATCGCTCCCGTACTCCCGCAAATGCAAGACCACTTCGGCCGTGCGCCCGGCGCTGTGGCGCTCGTCCCTCTCATTCTCACGGTCCCCGCACTGTCCTTGGCCGTGCTGGCGCCGTTCGCCGGTGCCCTGGTCGACCGATTCGGACGCAAGCGCCTATTGGTCCTCGCCACTGTCGTCTACGCGATCGTTGGGACCGCACCGCTGTGGCTCAGTTCGCTCTACGCCATCGTTGCCAGTCGAGTGCTGGTGGGTGTTGCCGAAGCGGCCATCATGACGTGCTGCACCACCTTGGTCGGCGACTACTACAACGGCCGCGTCCGCGACCGGTACCTCGCGATCCAGACCATGTGCGCGTCAGCGTCCGCCACCGTCTTCTTCGTACTGGGTGGCGCGCTGGGCGCGGCCGGCTGGAGGACGCCCTTCTGGCTCTATGCCGTCGGACTTGTGATCGCCCCCGTCATGGCCCGCTTTCTCCCCGATCCGGCATCGGCTGAGGGTGCGGGCCGTGAGGACGACTCGCAGGCCGAACGCCGCCCCTTCCCCATTCGCCGTCTGGCGGGTACATGCCTGCTGACTGTCTTCGGCGCGATCGTGTTCTACACCGTGCCGGTTGAGATGGCCTACCTCCTGGACGACCAGGATGTGAAGTCGACCGGTGTCATCGGCGCCGTCACTGCCCTGGCCAGCGCAGCCACCGTCGCCGGCTCCGTGGCCTTCACCCGGCTCTCCGTCAGGCAGCGGCCACTGCCGACGCTCTTTGTGCTGTGTGCCGTGGGATTCCTCTGCATGGCAGCGGGCGGCATCATGCAGAGCCTGCCGCTGCTGATCGTCGGCGCTGTCGTGAACTGCGTCGGCACCGGACTGCTGCTGCCGTCGCTCGTGACCCTGGCGATGTCCAAGCTTGATTTCGCCGACCGGGGACGTGGTACGGGCCTGTGGACCGCAGCCTTCTTCCTCGGCGAGTTCATCTGCCCGCTCATACTCCTTGCCGGTCAAGGTCTCCTGGACGGCCTCGCCATCGCTGTCGGAGTCCTCGGCCTGGTGACCCTCGTGCTGTCGGCCGCGCTGACCGCCTTTGCGCCCAAGGGCGTGGCCGTACCACCGCTGATGACGCCCGATCAGTCCTGAGCGATGTTTTACCGACGGCGGCCAGGACGGTGGCGGCGTTGGCCTTGCGTCCCCGCCGCACGTTCCACCGGCGGAGCAGGGTGATGAGCGCCATGATGCCGCCCTCGCCGTCGTTGTCGGCGCGCATCGCCAGCAGCACGTAGGCGGTCGTCACGATGATCATCACCGACCAGAACACCAGTGACACCACCCCGTACACGTTGTCCGCGCTCACCGGCACGGGATGCGGGTCCACGGAGTTGAACACGGTCTGGAGGGTGTGGATCGGGCTGGTCCCGATGTCGCCGAAGACCACGCCGAGCGCACCGACCACCACGGCCGGCCGCACCGTGTCGCGTGTTCTCCCCCGCTGTCGCTCCAGGGCCTGGGATGCAACCGTGTCAACCGGCTCGGTTCCGCGCCGGCGATCGGCCATGGTGCTCCTCCTCGTACGCCCCGCTGAGCCGCGGGCCGGGGCATCGCAGCGGACGATATCCACCCCAGGGCCCATCCTTCGGCAGAGTCCCCCGCGTTTCGACGTCGGGCCACCCGCGCGCCACCGCCGCGGCCCAGCAGTTCCTGCATCGCGCATACCGCATCGTCCACGCAGTACGCCCCACCCTCCCCGTCCGCCTGACGGAGCTCTCCGGCCCGTCCGGCCGTCGCGGAGTTCGCTGCGAAGAATTCGTGAAAGCCGGGGTCAGGAACTGCTCTCGCGTAAGTGTCCATGAGTGTCCTTTAGGAGTCACGAGTTTTGTACGATCTCGTGTATGAACCTGACGGAATGGGCACGCGCGCAGGGGATTGCCCCGCGTACCGCGTATCGCTGGTTCCGTGAGGGCACATTGCCGGTACCCGCGGAACGCGTGGGGCCGCGCACGATCCTGGTGAACATCGACGCGAACACCTCACCCTCCGTGACCGGTGGTGTAGGTCTGTATGCCCGTGTCTCCTCGCACGATCAGAAGCCCGACCTGGAGCGGCAGACCGCTCGCCTGTCGGCATGGGCGGCGATGGCCGGGCAGAAGGTCGTCCGTGTCGAATCCGAGATCGCCTCGGGCGTGAACGGCTGCCGCGCGAAGGCGAAGCGGCTGCTGGCCGACCCGGCGGTGACCACGGTCGTGGTCGAGCATAAAGACCGCCTCGGCCGGATGAACGTGGAGCTGATCGAGGCCGCCCTGTCCGCGACTGGTCGCCGACTCGTCGTCCTCGATGACGGCGAAGTTGAAGACGACCTGGTCCGGGACATGGTGGAGGTGCTGACGTCGTTCTGCGCCCGCCTGTACGGCCGTCGGTCGGCGAAGAACCGGGCGAGGAAGGCTCTCGAAGCGGCGGCTGCCGATGAGTGAGCCGAAGAAGAAGCAACTCCGCGCCATCGATGCGTCGTTCGTCGCGCTCGGGCCGTCCGGGGTGGCGATACGCGACCGCCTCAAGAACCTCACCGAGGTGGACGACAAGGTGTTGCGGCAGGTCGGTGAACACCTCGGACGCCTCGCCTCGCTCGACCTCAAGAACCGCTGCGCTGACGGCCTGGACCACAACAGCGACACATGGGCCGCCCGGAAGCAGGGCCTGACGGCCGACTCCTCGTCCCGGTGGGCCGGTTCGATCACGAAGGCCACTCACGATCAGTGGGCGCTGTCCCGCCGCTGCCGGCTCGCCCACATCCAAGGGCTTGAGGCCGGTGTGCGGACGCTGATGCACCGCCTCTCCCAGCCGATCGGGAAGAAGGGCACCAAACGGGCACCCGGCGGTTACCGCAGTCGGGGCGAGTGGTTCCACAAGTCCCGCCGTCTGGCGACCCTGGAACACCGCCTGGACGTGGCCCGCGCTGAGCGTGAGGCCGGTGTCGTGCACGTCGTGCGCGGCGGCCGGCGCCTGATCAACAACCGTCACAACCTCGAAGCCGCCCAGCTCACCGCCGAGCAGTGGCGTGAGCGGTGGGAAGCCGAACGGTGGTTCCTCGCCGCCGACGGCGAGTCCGGCAAACGCTTCGGCAACGAGACCATCCGCGTCACCCCCGACGGCGAGGTCAGCGTCAAGCTGCCCGCCCCGCTCGCCCACCTGGCCAACAGCAAGCACGGCCGGTACGTCCTCGCCACCCGCGTACGGTTCCAGCACCGAGGAGCCGAGTGGCGCGACCGGATCGAAGACAACCGGGCCGTGGCCTACCGCATCCACCTGGACGTGGAGCGGGGCCGCTGGTACCTGACAGCGTCATGGACACGGCCCGTTGTCCACACGATCCCGCTTCCAACGGCGCGGTCCGAGGGCATGGTCGGCGTGGACACCAACGCCGACCACTTCGCCGCCTACCAACTCGACCGGCACGGCAACCCCGTTGGCGACCCCAAACGGTTCTTCTACGACCTGTCCGGCAGCGCAGACCACCGTGACGCCCAGGTCCGGCACGCCATCAGCCGGTTGCTGCACTGGGCCGACCGGTGCGGCGTCAAAGCCATCGGCCTGGAGAACCTGGACTTCGCCGCCGAGAAGACCCGCGAGAAGCACGGCAGACGTAAGCGCTTCAGGCAGCTCATCTCCGGCATCCCCACCGGCAAGCTCAAGGCCCGGCTCGTGTCCATGGCCTCCGAACACGGCCTGTCGATCGTTGCCGTGGACCCGGCGTACACATCGATGTGGGGCGATCAGCACTGGAAGAAGCCCCTCACCTCGAAGAAACGAAAGATGTCCCGTCACGATGCCGCTGGCATCGCGATCGGGCGACGCGCTCTCGGACACCCGATCCGGCGACGGACGGCACCGCCCCCGCAGCACCAGAGCGATGCTGCGGGGCATCGGACCGCCCAGGCCGGACCAGGCGCACGAGGGCGTGAGGGAACCCGCCCACCCGTCACGGAACGTGCACACGATGCACGCAGCCGGACAGGGACACAGCGAACGCGGGAGACCAGCGCATCCAACACCGTTCGGGACGCGCGCAGTTCCGGGAGCTGGCAGCAAATGTCACTCCTGGACACTGTTTAGGAACGGTATGAGGCCAGTTCAGGACGGATGAGCAAGGAGGACAAAGTGGGCTGGGGTCGGTTCGCGCATCAAATGGCGTCCATGGCACGGGATCTGTTGGCCCAGGATTCGCTCGACGACACGCTGACGAGGATTACCGCCTCCGCCACCGAGTTGGTGGCGGGCTGCGACGCAGCCGGCATCCTCGTCCTCCACGGAAAGAGGGTCGAGACCGTGGCCCCCACCGGCCGGCTCGCAGTCGACAGCGACCGGCTTCAGGAAGAGCTCGGCGAAGGCCCTTGTTTCGACGCTGCGCACAGTTCGCACGGCGAGCGGGTCTTCCGCATAGCCGACCTCGCCAGCCTGCACCAGCGCTGGCCCGGTTATGCCCCGCGCGCCCACCAACTCGGAATCGGCAGCATGATGGGCTTCCTGCTCTTCACCGAGGACGAAGACCTCGGCGCGCTCAATCTCTACTCCCACAGACGGGGCGCGTTCAGCGAGGTCAGCGAAACGGCCGGCTGGCTGCTGGCCTCGCACGCAGCAGTTGCCTTCTCCAGTGCCCGCACCAACGCCCAGTTGGAGCAAGCCGTGGCCACCCGCCATGTCATCGGCGAGGCCATGGGCATCCTCATGGGTCGCAACCACCTCACCGAGGACCAGGCTTTCGACGTGCTGCGCCGCTACTCCCAGGAGACCAACCTCAAACTCCGCGACGTCGCCCGCCGGGTCTGCGAAGACGGCAACCTCCCGTGAGCCGGCGCTGAAGCGGCCTTGAAGGGCGGCGCCGCGCCGGCCGGCGGCAACCCCGGGTTGAATCGGGCGCCCCGCTCCACGCCGTATCCACTCGGCAGACCAGTCGGCCGAGCAGCGAGGATTTCCGACAGAACCGACTCAATGGCCGGCCAGTCCGAGCCGCCGAACTCGTACCCCGCGAACGCGGCGACCGATGCGCAGAAGGACCGCAGGTTGTCCTGGAGGATCCAGTGGCCGTCGAAGGCGTTCTCGAGAGCCGTCAGTAGTCACGCAACACGTTCACCTTGTGCACCGAGCCAGGTCCTACCTGTTCCGGCGGCTTGCGCAGGCGGCGGATGACCATCCGCTGGTGCGGGCGGGGCACGCAGCGGCGGGGGGCGCGATCAGCGCCCGTGTCTGTCAGAGCAGGCCGAAGGACATCCATGCGCCGAGCAGGATGACAAGGGCCTCGGCGATGAGCGCGAAAACCGTCTTGGAGATCACCGCGACGATCCAGCCGACGTGGAGGGCCCGGTGGGGCTGGGCCGGATCGTGGATGACGGTGATGGTGGGCGCACCCGGCCCGCCCCGGTACTGGTGGGGGATGCCGGCGCCGTCGTTGTAGTAGTACAGGGGACCTTCACTGCTCCGCCCGACCAGCTCGGCCTCCGCGGCGACGCCGCGCCGGGCCAGGTGCCTGCGAAGGGCCACCTTCTCCAGGCTCATGACACAGGTGAGCAGGCCGAGGGAGAGGATGATGAGACCGGCTATGACACCGATCACCCGCGCGCCGTGGGTGACGCCGACCCAGATCGCGTAGCCGGTGCACGCGAGGAGAACAAGGGCGAGGCCGGTGAGGTGGAACCAGGCCGTGCCGCCGGGGGCAACAGCACGGGGTCTGATGATCAGGGAGCTGCCGGCCGGGTCGCGTTGCTCGGGCAGGGCGTTGTGGAGCCGGCTGACGAACGCGGCAGTTGCTTCCGGGGCCAGCCCCTCGACGTGGTGGTTCTCTCCGTCGGTGAGCACGATCTCCATACTTCGGGCGTCGGCTTCGGCGACGCGGACCTCCGCGATGGCCGCGAGGGGGAGGACGAACGTCCCCGACGCGCGAGAGATTTCGAGCGCGCCGGTGCCGAGCGTGAGGTACACATGGCGGCCGTTGAACTTATGTATGGAGCCCATGCAACCGATCATGATGGCGGGGGCGCCAGTCCTGCCTGGCGAGAGGTGTCGATTGGATGACGGTTTGCGGTTTCGGGCGGCCCTTCACCGCGGCCTCGAGGGCCAACCGGGGCGCGTGTGACGGGGTGGGTGGTGAGCCGGCTGGCTGGGGCGGGGCGGACAGTTTCCGTGCATGTGCGCGGCACGGACCATACAGTCCCGAAGGACCTGGAGGCCCACGGCAGCCGAATTGCAGGCGAGTTGACCCGCCCTATACGCGGCGAGGACCTCACCCGGCCCGCAACTCCGCTTGCCATGCCGGGCGATGACCGCACACTCCGGCGCTCCCGCCACGCAACGCCCCTGTGCCCGGGGCCAGGTACGGTCGAGTCTGCGCCCGTGGTGCCTGTGCACCTGGTCGGGCCCGTGGTCGCGGTCCGCAATGGTCAGGCACGGCCCTGCGCCTTCGTCCAGGGCCGGTCGTCGCGCGGCCCGGCGCAGCCGGTGCGCAAGTTGGGCCATGGCCTCGGCCGACCAGGTTCCTGTGATGACGGCTGCGGCCGTGTTGGGCCGGCACCGGTGATTTCACCGATCCGCGCCGCCGGAGGCAGCGTTTGAATCGGCATGGTCCGACATGCACCCGTTCTCCGGCGCCGGTAGCACGGGACGTGACCGTACTCCTGTGCCCGGCACAACGACGCGCCGCCACCGCTGCGGGCGGACGGCGCGGCCAGAAGGGATCAGCCATGCCATCACCCCTCAGCCGGCTCCGCCTCCTGGGCGCGGTCACCGCCGGTCTCGTCGCCCTCGGGATCACCGGCGCACTTCCAGGACCTGCCGTTGCCGCTGCTCAGGTGTACAGCGAGAACTTCTCGGCCGGCCTGGGGACATTCACGTCCACCGGCTCCGTCAGCGCCGCCACGGGTGCGGCGCGGCTGAGTGGCTCCCTGGTCACCGATGCGTCCCTCACTTCCGCGCCCATCGCCTTGTCCGGCTACAGCGGCATCTCGGTGTCGTACACCCGAACGGCCTCCGGGCTCGACCTCGGTGAGGCCTTCACGGTGGCCTACTCCGTTGACGGCGGCGCGTTCACCACCCTCGAATCCGCACGGACCGCCTCGGGCGCGGCGTCGTTCCAGCTGCCGTCATCGATCGACGGCCGCACCGTGCGACTGCGCTTCTCGCTGGATGCCGGCAGCGTGCTGGAGACGCTGACCGTCGACGACGTCCTCGTTCAGGCGGCTGGTGGCGGGGGCGGCGGACCGACCGACCCGCCGGGCGGAACACTGCCTCCGGTGACCGATGTGACGGCGCCGGGACCGTACGCGGTGGCCATGGACACGACCACCGGTCCCGGCAACGACGGGTGGCTCGTCTATCCGGCGAACGCGGGCCAGGGCGGCGTGGACCACCCCGTCCTCGTCTGGGGGCCGGGCGCGGGCTCCGACCCGGCCGCCTACGAGGACATGCTGCGCCAGTGGGCCTCACACGGGTTCGTCGTCTACAGCGAAGTCTCCTCCAGCAGCGGCGACTACATGGTCGACGCCCTGGACTGGGTCGAGGACCAGAACGCGAGCCCGGGCAGTCCCCTGTACCAGGACATCGATACCTCCGAGGTGGCCTTCGGTGGCCATTCCCGCGGTTCGATCGGCACCTTCGACGTGGCGGACGAGCCGCGGCTGGAGACCACGATCCACGTTGCCGGCGGATCCTTCGACGGCAACGGGCCGGACAACCTCCGCAATCCCGCCCTCTACATCGGCGGAGACGACGACTTCGCGACCTCCAACGTCGAACGCGACTACGCCAACACCGATGTGCCGGTGTGGTTCAACATCCTCAACGGCACCGACCACATCGCCGCCACCCGCAACGGTCAGCACATCATCACCGCGTGGCTGCGGTGGCACCTCGCAGACGAGGAATTCCGACGGACGCAGGACTTCCTGGGCTCCGGCTGCACCTTCTGCGGCCTCGGTGAGACGCGGTACAAGAACTGGTGAAGGGCCAAGGACACCCGTCCCACGGAGGAGCCTGCGTGCCCCTGGAGCCGCGGTACAGGCCAGCCTTCGGTTGCCAGCCGTGCAATGGCACGAAGCGGCCAAGGGACGCTACGGGACGCCGGCGATCAACCACAGCCGGCGCCAGGCCGAGATCCCCTGCTCGCGGGGAGAAAGCCCGCTCAGGCTGATCGAGAGGAGAGATAAGGGGTACACGCGGCGCATGTCACCGAAGAACGATCGTTTCAAGCTTTGGCGGGCGGTACGGCAGATGCGCCGCATCCGAGCCTTCTACGCGCTGGGCGCCCTTCTGTGGGCGGCGACCGCCGCCTGGGGAGGCTGGCAGAACCCCGGCAGCCGACAGATGTGGGTGCCCGTGCTGTTGTTGGCGGTCTTTGCCGGCCTGCTGACCGCAACATCCCTGTGGCTGCGCAGGCACCGGTCCGACGACGCCGGCCGGCCCGCCCACCACGCCGCTCCACGCAGGTCCGCCGTCCGCCGCCACGCGAGTGCCTGACACGCGGACCTGCGAGCCCGGGACCTGCGGACCCGGGCCGGCGCTCGGCTGGAGGGAGAGCCGCTGGCGCCGAGGGCGACGCGTGCAATGACGCGTCTACAGGAGTGACGCAACCGGCTGGTCGCCGAGGGGGCCCTGCAGGTCGCAGGGAGCGGAAACGGAGTGGGACCACCCCCGGCCGGTGACCGCTGTGAACCGGGGACCTGCCCAGGACACCCGCGTGGATCGCGACTTGACGGTGTGACGGAGCGGCGCGACGGCAGACCATCAGCCTGATGATCGATCCACCGGCTCCCGCCCTGACTACCTCAGTAGTCGGGCTCGCCGAACTCGGGCACGTGCATCGGACGCAGCTCGGCCCGAACGCGGTGGAAGCGCGCGGGGTGCCGCCACCTGCCGCTCGCGTCCCGGGCGGTATCGACGGCGACCTCGACCACCAGTTCCGGTTCCACGAGGACAAGTTCCGTGATCTCGCCGCTGCCCCGTCCGGTGGCGCATGCCTCCCCGGTCCACTGGTGCTGGGTCCCGACCGGGGCGAGCAGGGGACCGAGGAGCGCGCCGACGGCCATGCTGAGCGTCACGGTGCGCCCTACGCAATGCAGGTGTCCGTCGGAGCCGGGCCTGCCCAGGAGCAGGGTGCGGGGCGCGGCCAGTGTGCCGGTGACGGCACCGACGACGGCCTGGGTCGTCTCGTACGGCTTGTGCTCCAGCCATCCCCGCACCCCGGGCCGGTAGGGGTCCGTGAGTCGTTTGTAGACGACGCCCTCGATGCCGTTCTGCCGTCGGGTGAGCCACTGGGCGACCTGGTCGGGGTCAGTGGCAGACGGGCACAGTGTGAACGGTGCGCGCAGGCGCCGGGCGGTGAACAGCGACTCCAGCGCTGCCCGTCTGCGCTGATAGCTCCAGCCGGTGGTCACGGTCCCGGTCGTGCGCAGGACATCGAAGGCGACGAAGTGCGTGGGCATCTGTCGGGCCGCACGGACCGCGTCCGCGCCGCGATGCCGGACGCGGTGGTGCAGAGACTCGGACGCGAGCTGCCCAGGGTCGCGTATGACGAGTTCGCCGTCGAGCAGGGTCGCGTCCGCCAGCTGCGCGGCCGCCCCGCCGGTGATCTCCGGGAACGCCGCCGTCATGTCGGTGCCGTGCCGCGATGACAGCTGCACGACCTTGCCGTCGAGGGACAGCAGGGCCCGGAATCCGTCCCACTTCGGCTCTCCGGCCCACCCCGGCGGCAGCCAGGTGCGAAGGGTCGGCGAGGTCAGCATCGGCTCCGGCAGCATCCAGGTCACGGGTGATCCCTTCCCCGCGAGGCGTCTGCCCGTTGCGTCCCAGCGGATGGTTTGCGGCGCGTCATGGCCGCGAGCAGCTCCAGTACCCTTGCGAGCCCGGCGCTCACCTTCTTGGCATCGGGCCTGGATGTGGCCGGCCGAAGGGGCGGGTCGGGTGGGGGCGCTGCGTGGCCCCGTGTCCCGCGCCGTGTCAGCGCAGCTGCGCATCAGGCAGTGCTTCCTGCAGCCGGTTCCGGCGGCGGTCCCCTTCCTGAGTATTCGGTTCCCACCCCTTGCGGGGCCTGACGCCGTGGCACTTCGCGGGTCCGCAAGACACCCCTGGTCTCCTCGCCCCCCTTTGCGATCAACGCCCATGTCCACCACCTCGCCGATACCCGTCCTCCGCGGCTTTGGGGGAACCACGGCCGAGGACGACGCCCTCGTCTTGTGCTGGAGGCGCAAGGAGAAGCGGATCCTGCTCCAAGCCGTTCACCAGGTCCACGCGGAAGGCCGCGGCCTGACCGTGCAGCTCACCGCCCCGGCCGGTACCACCCCGACTTGGTACAGGTACCGGGCGTGAGGGCGGCGGCCACGGTGTTCGCCGACGCGGTCACCGCGCGCCTCCCCGAAGAGCGGGAGGGCCGACGGCGCGGCCCTCGTCACCGAAGGCACGCCGCGCGCTTCCATCTGCAGCCCCGCGACCCTGGGCATCGCCGTTCTGGGGCTCTACGGCATGAGGATGCCGTACTACGAGTGGTATCTGCCCCGGTACGGCATCACCGTCGAGGCGGTGTACCGCGGCCCCAGGAATTACGCCTACACCGACCTCCACGGCGCGGCCCCCACCGCCTCTGTTGCGGGCGACGCCCCGACCAGACAGGTCGCTTACCACCCGGACCGGCCCGGCGAGGCGTTCGCCGCGTACTCCTCGATCCGCAAGATGCTCCGGACCCTCTTCTGTCTGGCATGCCGCCTCGTCGGCCTCTCACTCTTCGCCTTCAACATCTACATGGCCGTCTACGGGTTCCAACGCGGCTGCCTGATCATTTGAGGAGGTGGTTCGAAGGGCAGCGCGAGCACAGGGGTGGTAGGCCAGTTCGAGCAAGGCGGAGTTCGGCACGTGGTTCTCTCCGCCCAGTAGCGGTTGGCCTACTTGGATGCGCAGGCTCGAGAGACGCCCAACTCGGCTGCCTCATGTGCGATGCGTGGCGCCCGGCACGGTTCGACGAGCTACGGCGACCTTCGACTGACAGCGGCGCATCCTCGTGCGTCAACGGGCAAACTTCCTTGTTCGAAGGTTGACCGCAGGGCGGTACCTGGTGGCTGTACGTCCCTGTGCGGTGGTTGACCTCTGCGGGGTCAGCGAGTCCAGGAGTTCACGGCCGTGCCGCCATGAGCCCAGACCGCTGGCGGAGTTGATGTGTCCGCACGCGCCCGCCAGGTGCCATCGCGCCTCCCACCGCGCCGCGAAACCGGCGGCTGCTTCAGGGGCGCAGTACGGATCATTGGTGCTGCCCACCACCAGGGCCGGGCACGGCAGCGGTTGTGCCGACGCCTCGATGAACGTCGCGGCCGCCTGGCGTGGGAACGCCGACCCGTGCGGGTCGGGCGGTGCGACCAGGAATGCGCCGCCTGTCGGACCCGAGGGGTTCTTGTTCAGCCAGGCGGACGCAGCCCAGCAGCCCAGGCTGTGGGCCACCAGCACAACCTGGCTGTCCTGCTGGGAAGCGTCGTCGTACGCCTTCTGGACAGCGTCGACCCAGTCATCCAGATCGGGAGCGGACCACGAGGCAGGGGAGATCCTCACCGCTGAGCTGCTCCACTGCCGCTCCCACAAGGTCTGCCAGTGACGCCCGTCCGAGCCGTCGATACCCGGGATGATGACGTACGCGGTCACGGTCCACCACCGTTTCACTCGTCGCTCCCTGCGATCACGGGAGCACCTGGCGGAGATTCTGTTGGATGCATCGGGGCAGCGGCAGTGACGCAAGTGATCTCAAAGAAGTTGGTGCGGACAACAATGGATTCACTCGACCGGATAGACCGAGACATCCTCGCCCTGCTCCAGACCGACGGCCGGTTGACCGGGGCGGAGGTGGGGCGGCGCGTCGGACTCTCGCAGCCCGCGGCCAGCGCGCGCATCCAACGGCTGGAGAAGAACGGCGTCATCACCAGCTATCGGGCCGTGGTCGACCCGGCAGCCCTCGGCCTGAACATTCACGCGGTCATCCGGCTGCGCACCACGCACGCCCAGCTCTCACGCGCCCTGGACTTCGCCTCCCGGACCTCCGAGATCGCCTCCACGCTCAGGGTCACCGGGGAAGACTGCCTCATCTTCGACGTCTACTGCCCCCAGGCAGGACGACTCGAAGAAGTTGTCGACGCACTTGCCCGTTACGGCCCTGTCACCACATCCCTGGTGCTCCGCACCTACCCCCACAAGCCGCTGACGGACGCCACGTCAACAACGTCGTGACCCGCACCAGTAGCCGGTGAGGTGAGGCTGACCGGTGCCCCTGGCGACGCGCAGCCGACCTCGTCATGGCTGCTTCGGCGCTGGCTGGCCAGGGTGTCGCGGGGTCAGTCGTTGGCCTCGAGCTGCGACGGGCCTGTAGGGGCGGCGGGACGTGGTGGGCCGGGCCGCCGGTCGGCGGCGGGTGAGGGCCTCCGGGTGGGCCGGCCGCATACCCTGACGGCTCCCGTCCTGCGCACAGGGTCGGGAGCCGTCCAGGTATGGCTGGTGCCTTCAGCGGGTTATGCGTGGCGGTGGGAGCGCCGGTTGCCGGTGAGGAGGCGGTAGAGGGCGAGGAGGATGAACGACCCGGCGATCGCGGCGACCCAGGTGGAGAGGTCGAAGAACCCGTCGATGGAGTCGACGCCGAAGATGACCTTTCCGAGCCAGCCGCCGAGCAGACCGCCGGCGATGCCTATGAGCATGGTGATGATGATGCCGCCGGGGTCCTTGCCCGGCATCAGCATCTTGGCGATGGCGCCGGCAAGCAGGCCGATAAGGATCCACGCGATGATGCCCATGGTGTCTCTCCGCTTCGTCGTATAAGGGTTGTGTAAGTTCACCGTCTGCACCGATCGCGTCCGGTTAAACCTCTTCTCCGCCCCCGGGCAGTGCCTGCTGCTCCCGCAGCTCTGGATCCGAGAGGAACCGACATGACAACGAGGCAGCGATCGAAGTCCTGTCCGCGGGAAAAACGAGGCGGGACAAGAGGTTGATCTGGTCGCCGCGGTGGACGGAACCACGGGCAAGCAGCTCAGCTGCACCACCATCAGGTCGTCGGACGCATCTCTCTTCGGTACCTCCGACGGCATGCTCCTGATCAGCGATCAGGAAGACGAGGCCAGCACCCTGGCCATCCCCGGGAAATAGGCTCGCCCGGCGCAGGTGGCCCCCGGGGCGCGGCGCACCGCCTGCGCCCCACTCAGCCGGTTGCGGTACTCGACCACGGTGCGGGTCAGCCCGCCCTCGTCACGTGGGTGCCGGCCGGGACCCGTCGCCCGTGGGTTCCAGGCGGACGACGATGCCCTTTGAGGTGGGCTGGTTGCTCATGTCGGCGACGCTGTCGAGCGGCACCAGGACGTTCGTCTCCGGGTAGTAGGCGGCGGCCGACCCCTTGGCCGCCGGGTAGGACACGACCTCGAAGTTCTCGGCCCGGCGCTCGGTGCCGTCCTCCCAGACGCTCACCAGGTCCACCCGGTCGCCCTGGGCGAGGGCGAGCGCGGACAGGTCGGCCGGGTTGACCAGGACGACGTGGCGGCTGCCGTGGATGCCGCGGTAGCGGTCGTTGTTGGTGTACGGGACGGTGTTCCACTGGTCGTGCGAGCGCAGGGTCTGCAGCAGCAGGTGCCCCTCGGGGGCCAGGGGGACCACCGGCTCGTTGCAGGTGAAGCGGGCCTTGCCGGTCTCGGTCCGGAAGACGCCCTCGTTGACCGGGTTGGGCAGCTGGAAGCCTCCCGGGCGGGTCACCCGGGCGTTGAAGTCGTGGAAGCCCGGCACGATCCGGGAGATGCTGTCGCGGATGGTGTGGTAGTCGCCCTCGAACTTCGCCCAGGGGATGTCCCCCGTGCCGTCGGTGCTGAGCCGGGCGAGCCGGCACAGGATGGCGACCTCGCTGAGCAGCATGCGCGAGGCCGGTTCGATCCGTCCCCGGGAGGTGTGCACCTCGCTCATGGAGTTCTCGACGGTGACGAACTGCTCGCCGTCGGCCTGGACGTCACGCTCGGTGCGCCCCAGCGTCGGCAGGATCAGGGCGGTGTCGCCGCAGACGGTGTGCGAGCGGTTGAGCTTGGTGGAGATGTGGGCGGTCAGCCGGCACGTACGCATCGCCTTCTCGGTGACCTCGCTGTCGGGCGCTGCGCGCACGAAGTTCCCGGCCAGGGCGAGGAAGACCTTGACGCGGCCCTCCAGCATCGCCTTGATCGAGTTCACCGAGTCCAGGCCGTGCGGGCGGGGCGGGTCGAAGCCGAACTCCTTGCGCAGGGCGTCCAGGAAGCTGTCCGGCATCTGCTCCCAGATGCCCATAGTGCGGTCGCCCTGGACGTTGCTGTGGCCGCGCACCGGGCAGACGCCCGTGCCGGCACGTCCCAGGTTGCCGCGCAGCATCAGGAAGTTGACGATCTCCCGGATGGTGGGCACGCCGTGCTTGTGCTGGGTGATGCCCATCGCCCAGCACACGACGACGCGTTCGCTGGCGAGGACCTCGTCGCGGACCTTCTCGATCTCCTCGCGGGTCAGTCCCGTCGCCGCGCGCACGTCGTCCCAGTCGGCGGTGCGGGCGTGCCGGGCGAACTCCTCGAAGCCGCAGGTGTGGGCGTCGATGAAGTCGTGGTCCAGGACGGTGCCGGGGTTCGCGTCCTCGGCCTCCAGCAGCAGCCGGTTCAGTGCCTGGAACAGGGCGAGGTCCCCGCCGGGCTTGATGTGCAGGAAGCGGTCGGCGATCTGGGTGCCCCGCCCCACGACCCCGCGCGGCTTCTGCGGGTTCTTGAAGCGCCGCAGCCCCGCCTCCGGCAGCGGGTTGACCGCCACGATGCGGCCGCCGTTGCGCTTGGCCTCCTCCAGGGCGGTGAGCTGGCGCGGGTGGTTGCTGCCGGGGTTCTGCCCCACGAGGAAGATCAGTTCCGCGTGGTGGAGGTCGTCCAGGCTGACGGTGCCCTTGCCGACGCCGAGGGTCTCGTTGAGTGCGAAGCCGCTGGACTCGTGGCACATGTTGCTGCAGTCGGGCAGGTTGTTGGTGCCCAGGGCGCGGGCGAGTAGCTGGAAGACGAAGGCGGCTTCGTTGCTGGCCCGGCCGGAGGTGTAGAAGACCGCCTCGTCGGGCGAGTTCAGCCCGTTGAGTTCCTGCGCGAGGATGCCCAGGGCGTCGTTCCAGCCGATGGGCTCGTAGTGGTCCGATCCGGGCCGTTTGACCATCGGCTCGGTGAGCCGGCCCTGCTGGTTGAGCCACATGTCGGAACGGGCGGCCAGGTCGGACACGCTGTGCTCGCGGAAGAAGTCGGCGGTGATCCGACGGGTGGTGGCCTCGTCGTTGATGTGTTTGGCGCCGTTCTCACAGTACTCGTTGCGGTGGCGCCGGCCCGGGGCGGGGTCCGCCCACGCGCAGCCGGGACAGTCGATCCCGCCCACCTGGTTCATGGTGAGCAGGTCGACCCCGGTCTTGCGCGGGGAGGTCTGCTCCAGGGAGTACTCCAGCGCGTGCACGACGGCGGGGACCCCGGCCGCCCACTTCTTCGGCGGTGTCACGGACAGGGAGGTCTCCGGCTCCTCACCGGGCGGGTTCTGCATCGCTTGGCCTTTCTCTTGCCGTGTCGGGCGGGCAGGTCAGCCGACGGGCCACTGGGCGACACGGCTCCTGGGCGGTTCCGGGGTGTCGTGCTGGACACGGCCGTTGCGGATGGTGCCGCGCCAGGCGCCGCCCTCCTGGCCGAGCCCTTCGATGAAGTGCTTGAAGCCGACGAGTTCCCTACGCACCAGCCGGGCGGCCAGCCCCGTGACCCTGGGGGAGCGGGTGAGGACCTTCACGGCGCCGTGCGGCCGCAGGAGCATCCGGACGGTGATCGCGGTGCCCCCGGACTCCGTGGGCCGGAACTCGACCTCTCCCTCATGGGTGGGATGCTGCTCCAGGCCCCGCCAGGCCAGGTAGGCGTCGGGGTCCTGTTCCACGATCTCGACCTGGAAACGGTGGCGCACGGGGCCGTATCCGAGGGTCCACGCGGTGACGGTGGGCCTGAGCTGCTCGACGTCGCGCACCACGGCCGAGAAGCGCGGGAACGTCTTGAACTGCGTCCACTGGTTGTAGGCCGTACGGACCGGCACCGCGACCTCGACCGTCTCCTCGACGTGCCGCTCGCGCAGCGGACGCCGGCGTGTGACGCCGTCGCCGGCGGTGCGCCCGTTGTCCTCGTCGTACGCCATCGTGATCCTTCTTCCGGTGAGAAGGCCGGGCATCCGTACGCCCGGCCTCCCGGGTGGGTCAGGGCACCACTTCCGGTTCCCCGATCGCGGGCTTCGAGTCACCCGACCGCACCCGCGGCCCCTGTGCACGGGCTCGAGGGCACGTCCGCCGACCTTCTCCCGGCGCCCGGCGGCCACCTCCACCCCTGGCTCCGCCCACCCGCCACTCACCGCATGCCGGCAGGCGGCCGACGGGCCGGTGTGGAATCCGGCCTGGGACGGAATCCGTACACGGGGTACTCGAAGGCGGGGAAGTGTCTAGCCCGTGCGGAACGGGAGGCATCGTGACCGTTCGACAGATCGGCCCCGATCGCCGTGACGGGCGCAATGAGAGCGAGGACGAACGCGCGGACCGGATGTGGGGCGATCTCATCCAGGAGATCCGCGTGGCCCAGATGGGCGTGCAGATCCTCTTCGGTTTCCTGCTCACGGTTGTTTTCACGCCGCGCTACGCGGACCTGAGCGATACGGACAAGACCATCTACATCGTGACGGTCACCCTGGCGCCAGCGCCACGGGAGCCCTCGTCGGACCGGTCTCCCTGCACCGGCTGGTCGCCGGCCGGCACATCAAACCACAGGCAGTGAGGTGGGCATCCCGACTGACGATCATCGGTCTCCTTCTCCTGTTCGCCACCATGATTGCCGCGCTGCTGCTGGTCCTGCGCGTGGCGACGCACGACCACTACGTGCCCTGGCTGGTCGCGGCCATGGCCGCCTGGTACGCGCTGTGCCGGCTCTTCCTGCCCCTGTGGACCCGACACCGTCACACGGGCAAGTAGTCCTCTCCCGCGGTGGCGGCGCTGAGCGCTTCGGAGCCGGCACTGATGAACAGCGGGTCGCGCTGCCGTGATCCGATTGGCTTTCGCCTTGAGCCTGTAGACCGGCCGCCCCGACGCAGGCCAGTCTCCTGGCCTCTCAAGGGTGAGGGCGGGGGTGGTGGCCGGGGCGTTGGTCATAGCCGGCGAGAGGGGTGGGGGAGAGGTCGGTGGGTTCTTCACCTGCTTCGAGGAGGGTGTTGGCGGCGCCCACGATGAGGGGGTCGGGGGTTCCGACGGCGGAGTGGTCCTTGGCGGGGTAGTCGCAGCCGTACAGCAGGCTGCGCATGGCTTCCAGGCGGCCGCGCCTTTTGTCGTTGCTCTTGACCACGGTCCAGGGGGCGTGGGACGTGTCGGTGGCGCGGAACATGTCGACCTTGGCTTTGGTGTAGTCGTCCCAGCGGTCGAGTGAGGCGAGGTCGGTGGGGGAGAGCTTCCAGCGGCGTACCGGGTCGACCTGGCGGATGGCGAATCGAGTGCGCTGTTCCGCCTGGGAGACGGAGAACCAGAATTTTGTCAGCAGGATTCCGTCCTTTGCCAGCATCTCCTCGAACAGGGGCGCCTGTTCGAGGAACGTGCCGTATTCGGGCTCTGTGCAAAAGCCCATCACGACTTCGACGCCGGCCCGGTTGTACCAGGAGCGGTCGAAGAAGACGATCTCACCGCGGGAGGGCAAGTGCGAGACGTAGCGCTGGAAGTACCACTGACCCCTTTCCCACTCCGTCGGCTTTTCCAGCGCCACCACGCGGGCACCGCGGGGGTTCAGCCGTTCGGTGAAGCGCTGGATCGTGCCGCCTTTGCCGGCCGCATCGCGGCCCTCGCACAGTACGACGATGCGTTGACCGGTGTCCTTCGCCCAGCTCTGCAGCTTCAGGAGTTCGATCTGCAGCACCCGCTTGGTCCGCTCGTACTCGGAGCGTGACAGCTTCCGGTCATAGGGATAGTTCTCCCGCCATGTGTCCAGAGGGCTTCCGTCGGCTTCGAGGAGGATCGGCTTCTCCGGCCGGCGCTCATCGACGCTGAGGCCGTCCAGGAGGTCCTCCTCGGCTGTCGTGGTGTCGTCCGTGTGCGAACGACCCGCGTCCTCGTCTTGTGACATGAGGTGTCTCCCGGTTGTCCTTGGGTGCCGATGTGACGGTGTCGGCTTCACATGCCGCGGCGGTTAGTGGCGCGACAGCCGGATCTTGAGCGTCTGCAGTGGCTGCCCGAGTCCGCCGGGCGCTCCGGGACCCGCACGCGAGCGGGGGCCTGGTCGCGACCAGGGCCGTTGCGTGAGAGTTGGGGCACCAGGGCAGGGCGGCACGGCCTGTCCCGCACGGGCGACCATGGCCATGACGTACTCCCGGGAAGTCGCTCAAAGCGTTTCAGGGCTGCTGCTGGACCGCGTGCCCCCGTTCCCCCGGGATCACGCCAGCTGGTTGGGTGCGGCGGCATCGCGGCCCCCAGGTGGCGTCGGCGGTGCGTTCCGCGGCCCGGGCGGTAGGGGCTGAGGGCCTCGACCAAGTCGCAGTCGCTTACCCTCTGCCGCTTCGCGGCCAGCATCCGGTACGGGATGTGCGTCGATGCGGTGGGCGCGCTGGTGCATAGCTGCGGCAGGTTTTTGGTGATCGGCGGGTCTCGGAGCCTGGTGGGAGAGGGCAAGGAGTCCGCGCCTCACGAAGTCCTCTCGTAGGCGCTCCTCTACGGCCCTTCTCCGGGGGCCCGGTTTGACCGGTGCGGGAGGGCTTCACACCCCGTCAGCGACGGAGTTTCACCTTGTTCACCGCGGCGACACCGGCTGCCGCCAGGGCGATCTGTATGAGCCACTCGACCCAGTCGGCGCCGTCGGTGTCGGCGACGTCGAGTCCGGAGGCGATGGCGGTTCCGACCAATGCGGCGATGATGCCGATCGTTATCGTCCACAGGACGCCAATACGTTGGCGACCAGGGATGACGAGTCGGCCGAGGACGCCGATCACAATGCCGATAACAATGGCGCTGATGACGCCTGAGATTTCCATGAGCGTTTTTCTCCCCTTAATCCTCAGTCGCATCCGAGTGCCCGTTCGAATGGATTTCAGACAGTCGCTCGGGATGGCGGCTCAAGGCCCGTCGGCGCCCGGTGGGCGTTCGCCGTACCGCAGGATCTCGGGCGCGCTCCTGTCCGTCGGTGCGAGTGTGACCGGCCGGATCGAGGGGCGGCGATCGCCTGCCGTCGCGCCTGCGTCGAGGCTGGGGCGGCGGGAAGGCTCCGGCTCCACTATGACGTGCGTCTGTTCGCCGGCCGAGCCACGCTGCCGTCACCGGGAGGGATGGCGCAGCTGCCACGGGCGGCAACCTGCCCGATGACGGAGAAGCGCTGCTCGCACGCGGGGCAAGCTGCCGCACCAAAGACACACGTCCACGCGCGTGCGACTTCCGGCGCGTACCGGTGCCGCAGGTCCTGTGTCTCGTAGCGCTGATCGGCCTGGACGAGATGGGCGCCGGCCAAGGGGAGTGCCGAAGCTGCCCGCTCGGCTTGTCCGACTCGGCGGCGATGGTCTCCTGCGGCGGCGACGGCACCGAGACCTCCGCCGCCTTGCTCACCGGCACCGTGATGGTGAGGCCCGCCGGCCTGGCTGTCGACGGAGGTTTCCGGACCTCCAGGACGTGCCAGGGCAACAATCCCCGGATCGGGTGGCGAGGGCGGAGGGCTTTCGATGGCTTGCGCCATACCCGTGCGACTCCTGGGTCCTACGACGAGGCGCCCACGATCTCCTCGATGCTCACGGTGTCCCCGGCCGCGGGCTGTTCGGGCTCGACCTCGTCGCCGTAGTTGCTGAACGTCGTGGTCTGCGGGGCTTCACCGCCTTCTACGACGGACTTGAGGACGTACGGCTCGCCCTCGGCGGCGACGAACAGGCTGTGGGTCTCGTCGCCGGACTCCTTGGTGAGTTTGACGGCCTGCGTCCCGTCGACCTCGGCGGTGCCGTCCTTCTTCATGCCCTGTCGCTCGGATTTGTCCTCGTCCAGCGCGGCGATCAGCTTCTGCTTGTCGCACATGCCGGCCATCTCTTCGTCCTGGCCGGGCACCTTGACCCACTTGTCGGCCGCCTTGTCCACGGCCTTGTCCGATCCAGGCTGGCCCTTGAGACTCGTCTGCCAGTACTTCTCGTCGCCCTTGAGATAGAGAGTGTTGCCT
>NZ_JBEPBM010000052.1:0-36628 GCF_040299205.1 Streptomyces sp. NPDC000983
ACCTGCTTCGCCAGAGCACCCGTCGCGATCCGCGACCCGTCCGCCTCGTAGGCGGCCTTCCTTGCTGCCAGCGCATCGTTGTAGACCACCCGGGCACAGCCGAACGTACGGGCCAGCGCGATGCGCTGACCCGGCGTCGGCTCGATCCGAAACGAATACCGCAGATGCACGTGAGCAACCTAACGGCCGCCACTGACAACACTGCTCCACCCGAAGGGCGAAACAGCCCTCCCTGCCCTGCTCCGCAGGAGCTCCGTTTCCTCCCCGGCCCGAAAGGCCGGGGTATCCACAAAGGAGACACGATGAACGCGTTCCGGTCCCGTGTCTCAGGCTCCCGGAGCACGAGCCTTTCGGTCCTGATCGGGGCAGGTGGCCAGGGGACGGAGCCGAGAGGGGACATGCCGGACAGCCAATCAGCGGGACCCGTGATGATCAAGCGTATGGCTCGATCAACCCGCAGGCCCCGGGCCGCCCTTGAGTTCACGATCAGCGCACACAGGGCCAGGCCGCCGGGGTCGGTCTCGTCGCCAGCGGCTGGCATCTGGTGTTCAGCGGTGGGCAGTTGACCGCGAAGAGTTCTTCGCAAAGAAGTCTTTGCGAAGAACTCTTCGCGGTCTAGGCTGTGTTGGGTGACCGACGCGATGAAGGGGCCGCAGGGCCCGCACCTCGAAGAGAACTCCGTCGTCCTGGATGCCAAGGGACTGCGTGCCATGGCGCATCCGCTGCGCATACAACTGGTCGGACTGCTGCGGAAGTTCGGCCCGTCGACAGCCACCCGCCTCGCCGAGCGGCTGGGCGTGAACTCCGGGACGGCCAGCTACCACCTGCGCCAGCTCGGCGCGGCGGGGTTCGTCGAGGAGGACACCGGGCGCGGCAACGCGCGAGAGCGCTGGTGGCGCTCGGTCCACCAGATGACGGAGTTCAACGACCGGGAGCTGGCCGATCGTGAACCCGAGGCGACGTTGGCCTTCCTGCACTCCGTCGCCACCACCTACACCCTGCGCATCCAACGGGCGCTCAACGAAGTGCAGACGATGCCCCCCGAGTGGCGGGACACCTTCGACATGAGCGACTGGGCCTTGCGGCTCACGCCCGAAGAGGCCATCTCCCTGCGGCGCGAGCTGAGGGAGGTCATCTACCGCTACCGCAGAGACACGCCCGATGCGGCGGCGACCGCCCCCGAGGGCGCCGAGCGGGTGGGCCTGGTCACGCACCTCCTGCCCGAACTGGACGCGTCCGCCCCGCCGGAGGCGCACTCCGGTCCCGAGTCCGTGGACGGAAGGCGGACGCCATGACCGACGACACCGCCGGCGCGGACGGCATGTCGGGCAGGCGGTCCTTACGGCCCCTGGCCGGGGTGCTCGCGGCCATGGCCGTCTCGCTGACCGGTACCCGGGTGTCCGCGGTCGCCCTGCCCTGGTTCGTGCTCGTCACGACCGGCAGCGCCACCCAGACCGGACTGGTCGCCTTCTTCGAGATGGCGCCCTACGTGGTGGTCAAGGCGCTGGCCGGACCACTGGTCGACCGGGCCGGCCCACGGACCGTCTCCTGGACCACGGACCTCGCCAGCGCAGCGGCCGCCGCAGCCGTACCCCTCTGCCATGCCCTGCACCTGCTGTCCTTCCCGCTGCTGCTGGCCCTGGTCGCGGTGATCGGCGCCGCCCGCGGCCCCGGCGACCTGGCCAAGGAAGTCATGGTTCCGGAAGCCGCCGAGCGGGGCGGGGTACCGCTCGAGCGGGCGACCGGGCTGTCCGGCGTGACCGAACGGCTGGCCTCCACCCTCGGTCCGGCAGCCGGCGGCGCCCTGGTGGCACTGCTCGGCCCGCTGGCAGGACTCGTCGTCAACGCGGCCAGCTTCGCTCTCGGATCGGTGATCATCGCACTGGCGTTGCCACGCCGCCGCACGGCGAAGCCGGCCGAGGGCGCCACGCCGCAGGCCGGAGAGGCGGAGGAGGGCTACTGGAAGCGCTTCGCCGAAGGCTTCACCTTCCTGCGCACCGAGCCGCTGCTGCTCACCGTCATCGTCATGGTGAGCATCACCAACCTGCTCGACGCGGCCTTCATGACGGTGCTCATGCCCGTCTGGGCGAAGGAGTCCGGCAACGGGCCGACCGCGATCGGCCTCGCCGGCACCACGATGGGCGCCGCGGCGGTCGCCGGAAGCCTGATCGCCGCGGTCGCCGGACACCGCCTGCGGCGCAGGGTCGTGTTCTTCGCCGGGTTCCTGCTGGCCGGGGCGCCGCGATTCCTGGTCCTCGCCCTCGACGCCCCGATGGGCGCGGTCCTGGCCGTCTTCGCCGTCAGCGGCTTCGGCGCGGGCTTCCTCAACCCGGTCATCGGAGCCGTCCTGCTCGAACGGGTCCCGCGTCGGATGCTGGGCCGCGTCAACGCGCTCGGCGACTCTCTGGCCTGGGCGGGTATCCCCCTCGGCGGCCTGATCGCCGGGGCGGCGATCGCCTCCGCCGGACTCGTACCCGTACTGCTCGTCTGCGGGACCACGTACTTCCTCACGACGACCCTGGCAGGGCTGCGTCGGGAGTGGCGGGAGATGGACCGGCCGGGCGCGAGAGGCGCCCTGAAACAGGACCGGGAAGACAGCCCCGCACGACACGGTGCGGACCTCACGACCTGACGTGCGTGGGAGGCGAGGCAGCTCACGCCGCCCGGTGCGCCCCGTCCGGACCAGCAGCGCCTCCACGAAAACCAGTGGAGCAGCGCCGCTGTACGCCGTTAACGTGCTGCCGAGCCACGTCGTCTAGGCAAGGACGTCCCGTTGTACACCCTTTGAGACTTCCCGAGCGCTGATCTGTCGCGCGTCGCACCTGTGCGCCGCGCTGCCTTTTGCTGCGGACTTCTCACTGGAACCGGTGTACTTCTGTGCTCAATCACTGGGTGGTCATGCCCACTTGCCTGCCGACCGTTCTCCGCCGTTGCGCCGTGTGCGCGTCCGGCCGCTTCCGGGCGAACGGCAAGTTCCGCGTCAACGCACACCACAAGCTCCTCGACGTCTGGCTCCTCCTGCTGTGCTCCGCTTGCGGGGACACGGCAAAGCTCACCGTCCTGGAGCGGATGAACGTGCGCTCCGTACGGCCTGAGCTGCTGGAGCGGGTGCATCTCAACGACCCTGTTCTCGCAGGTGAGTTGCTCCAGGACCCGGTCGTGCTCCGCCGTAACCGCATCGCGCTCGACTGGGACAACGCCTGGCGTCTCGACACCGGCAGTTCGGAGCACCTGGACAGCGAAGTGATCGACGTCTTGGTCCGGTTCGCGGCGCGCATACCTGTGAGGCCTGTGCGACTGATCGCCGACGGTTGCGGCCTTTCGCGTGCCGAGGCCGAGCGGGCGATCACGGAAGGAAAGCTGGTCTCGGCAGTCCGGCTGAACGCCAAACGCTCCGGCGACTTCACCTTCGTGCTCAAGCGCTGAGCCCACCTCGGCACCAGGGGCCTGTCCGGCGAGATCCGCCGGACAGGCCCCACGAGACACCGTACAAGGGGGCAGACGGCTAACTGGACTCGGACGAGCGCCCATGCGCTGCCCGGGGCGGTGTGCCTCGTATGCGTTTGTAGACGAAAGTCGTGCCTTCCTGGACGGATGGCGGATGCCCGGCGGTCGGGGGTCCTTCTAGTGTCGACGGACCCGGTGACGATCCGGACCGCTGAATCGCCCAGGCAGAGGACTTCTCATGCGCGTGTCCGCCCCTGCCGAACTCCCGCCGTTCAGGCGCCGTTGGGCCGCCGTGGGGGGTCTGCTCGTGCTGTCCCCGATCAGCGCGGAGTACCTCATCGGCTACGGCGAGAGCACCAGCCGGCCGATGGAACTGCTGGCGGGCCTGCTCGTCCTGGCGCCGCTCTACGGCACCGTCGCGGTGCTGATCCGTGAGGTCACTCGGCGCACCGGCCGCGGCTGGCCGACGATCCTGCTGTTGAGTGCGGCCTTCGGGGTGATCCAGGCCGGCTTGATCGACCAGAGCCTGTTCGGCAGGGAGGCCGACGCCGATGACCCCGGCTGGGCCACCCAGGCGCCGGTCACCCTCGTTCCGGGCCTGGGGGTCGATGCGGCGAACCTGGTGAACTATGTCGGGGGGCATGTGATCTGGAGTTTCGCCGCTCCGGTCGCGGTGGTCGAATCCTGTGTGCCGCGCGTTGCGAACCGGCCGTGGCTGGGCCCGGTCGGCATCGGCGTCATGGCGGTGCTGTGGGCGCTGGGCGCCGCGCTGATCCACAGCGACACAGGAGCGGACTCCACCGCCGGTCCGGCGCAGCTGACCGGCGCCGCGGTGGTCGCCATCGCCCTGATCGCCGCCGCGTTCACCGTCCGCCGGGCCAGGAGCCGGTCGCCGGTGAAGGCACCGTCGTGGTGGCTGGTCGCAGGGGCCACCGGAGTCACCTGGTGTGCCGGCCAGATGCTGCCGGCGACCTGGTCCGGAGTGACGGTGAACGTCGTCGCGATGGCCGTACTCGGCTGGCTGCTGCTGCGCTGGTCGCGCCGCCGGGGCTGGGACCGACGGCATGTGCTGGCCGCTGCGGGCAGTGCTCTCGTCGTCCGTGCCGGATTGTCGTTCCTGGTCGAACCGCTCGGCGACGACGCCGATTTCACGGTGAAGTACGCCGTCAACGCCGCGATGCTCGCCGGAGTCGCCGGCCTCCTCCTCGTGGCCGCCCACCGTCTACGGCGACAGGAGCCGAACGCATGCTGACCGTTCGCGGCATCTCCTACCTGGTCGGCGAGGCGAGCACCGCTGACGTGCGGCGGGACATGGAGGTCATCGCCAGGGACCTGCACTGCACCACGGTGATGCTCATCGGGGACGGCAAGCCGCTGATCGCTGCGGCCCGCTCCGCCCTGGAAACCGGTCTCGGCGTCTACATCCGGCCCCACCTTCCCGAACGGCCCCAGACGAGGCTGCTGGAGCACCTGGACGCCGTAGCCGAGGCGGCCGAAGAACTTCGCCGGGAACACCCGAACCGGGTGACGCTCCTGATCGGCAGCGAGTTCTCCCACACCGCACCCGGCATCGTCCCCGGGCCTCGTTCGTTCCTGCGCCTGAAACTCATCGTGCGCTTCCACCGCCTGCTGCGGCGCAGGATCGACAGGCGGCTGCACCGACTGCTGTCCACCGCCGTTGCCACCGCGCGGCACCGCTTCGGCGGGCCGCTCACCTACTCCGCGGCCGGGTGGGAACACGTCGACTGGTCCATGTTCGACCTGGCCGGCGTCAGTCTCTACCGCTCGGCCCGCAACCACGCCACCTACACCGACCGCCTGCGCGGCCTGGTCCGCGACCACGACAAGCCCGTGGTCATCACCGAGTTCGGCTGCGGTGCCTTCACCGGAGCCGATCAGCGCGGAGCCGGTTCCTTCTGGATCGTCAACTGGTTCGCCGCGCCCCCGCGCATCCGCGGCGACCACCCTCGCGACGAGACCGTCCAAGCCCGCTACCTCGGTGCACTCATCGACCAGTACGAGACGGAGGGCGTGCACGGCTGCTTCGTGTTCACCTTCGCCATGCCCGACTTCACGCACCACGACGATCCTCACCTCGACCTCGACAAAGCCGGCTTCGGGCTCGTGGCGGTGACCGGCGACGGCGCGCGCAGGCCCAAGGAGGCGTTCCACGAGGTCGCGCGGCGCTACGGCGACACAGCCGGGCAGGCGGGCGGGCCGACGGCGGGGGAGGGCCGGCCTCGGTAGGGGGCGGGGCGGTGCGCGTCTTGGTGCATACGGATGCCCGGGCGGCACGGTGTGTGCCGATCAACAGACGCTTGGCCGTCCGTATTGCCCTGATCTACCCGTAGATGTGCTCGAGGATGGATGGCCGAGGTCTTTTCCTGGTCGCCGGAGCGTGTGAAGCTGCTGGATCGAACGGACCACTATCGGCTTGTGAGACGGTGGCCACAGACGCGTGGGCTGGAGGATGAACCGCATGACGACCGCGATGCACCATTACGGTCTGACGTGGACCGACCGGGACGGTGTGCCCCAGGCTTCTGCCGGCAGGTACGACAAGCCCGCCGCCAAACGCCGCCGCAAGGCGCTCAGGGATACCGGCTGCACCCGGGTGGTGATCGTGTCGGTCGGCCCCGGCGAGCTTCCCGAACCCCCCACCTGACCCGGGGTCCCCGGAGCGTGAGCATCGTGTGCCCCTGCTCACGCCGGGAGGCAACCCGTGCAGCCCCGCGGCGATACGTGTGTAGAGTGGTGTCACCGACGCGGGGTGGAGCAGCTCGGTAGCTCGCTGGGCTCATAACCCAGAGGTCGCAGGTTCAAATCCTGTCCCCGCTACTGATCGACGACGGGCCCGGCATGACAGCCGGGCCCGTCGTCGTGTCCGTGCCACCATCCACGCCGCCCGGCCGTACCGGCCCGGGTCCTGCCGCGCCTGGCGGGCTTCCCGGATGTTCAGGACGGTTGCGGGGCCGGCCGCGGCTCACGGCCGCCGGTGAGAGACCCGTAGTACTCGTCGAGCAGGGCGAGCAGGTGGTCGACGGCGTGCCGGTCGTCCTCGGGCGACCACGGCTCCTCGGGTCGGCCCCCGGGGAACGCCGCTTGCATGGCCAGGCTCGTCCAGACCAGGTTCGTCCCGTACCCGAGTCGGGCGGCGAGCCACTGTGGGAACCCGTTGAGCAGGTCTCCCGCGGCGGCGGTGTCGTAGCCGTTGAGGAACCCGGTCACCGACTGGAAGGTGACCCGGCCGGCGAACATGCCCGGACGGGCCTTGAAGTTCTCCCAGAACTCCTGCCGTGACTGGACCGGCTTGCGCATGGCGCGCCCGGCACGGCGCCAGGCGGGGGGTACGGCCGACAGGTCGCTGCCGGCTCCCCAGATGGAATAGGAGATCACTTCCGGGCCGACGCCGAGCGCGGCGAGGAGCCGTTCCGCGCGGGCAGCCGGGTCGAGAGGGCCGCCGCCCCGGGTCCAGATGTGCGTTCCCGGGGCGTCTCCCTCGTGATGGGTCGCGGCGTAGTCGGTGCCCTCCAGCACGAAGAACGCCGCCCTCACCTTGCCGTGTCCGTCCCATGACGACTCGAGAGTCAGCCTCAGTCGGCGAGCCACCGCGTCCAGGTCCACCGAGAGACGGGCGAACGAGTGCAGGGGCCACCCCGTGCTCTGGAACATCGAGGCCTGCCGGGCCGGATTGCGCCCACCCGCGGGATCGGCCGCGGGCTCCCAGCCGTCCTCGGCATTCGGTACGTCCATCAGTTCATCCACGGGTGCAGTCAACCAGCATGCGGTACGAGCACGGTCAGAGCCGACTGCCGGCCGGTCACACCGAGGTCTGTGGTGACGGTCCGGCGACGGCGCGCGATCCGGACCGTCTTCACCGCGCGCCTCACCGCCGGGCGGGCCCGGGGCAACCGCCCCCGCCCGCCGCGTCCGCGACCACGGGGGCACCGGTAACAAGATCCACGACATCGAGCGCGTCCCGTACGCCGAGGACGCCTTCCATGTGCGCACCCCCACTGCCCCCATGCCACGCCCCCCCTGCGCACCCTGGCCATCGGCGCTCTTTGGCTCGACTGCCGGCCGGACACGGCCGCAGCCCGCCCGTCCCCTGGTCGGCGGGGCTGCTGGTTGAGTCCCATGCACAGCGTCGGCCCCGCCATGCCGCAGCGCTGAACGACCACGGCATCCACTCCGTCGGCCTGCTCGCCGCCGTCCCGCATGCCACCAGTCAGCGCCTGCTGGGCGGCCGCTCCGGCCGCTCTGGCCGTCGGCCGGCCCGTGGCATCGACCCGTGCCCTGGCACCTTCCGAGCCCCGCCCGCCGCCGCGACCGTCCGTCGGTCACGCCCCCAGCACGCCCTGGACCGCGCCGGCGTTCGCGCCGCCCTGCTCGCTCCGGTGGACCGGCCCGCCCGGGCCTACTGTGCTGACGCTCCCCTGACCTTCGCCGGGCGCTCTACCGGTACGTAAGGCAGCGGATGTGTACTGGAGGCCTGCTGCATCGAGGGGGAGGCATGGCGCACACGCCGGATCCGGGGACATCGAAGTCAGCACATGAGGAGGAGCCCTGGCTGAGCAGTGACGAGGTCGCGAGGCTGTGGCCGGTGCGGAAGCTCTGGCTGCCGGGTGTCGCCTATCGTGCGGATGTCCGTGTCCGCAGGGTCGGCGGGGAGAGCCGGGGCACGTGGGGGGCGGAGCCGACCTTCCATTACTTTCACCCGGGGGACGTGCACAGGGCCGCGCCGGCCATCGCCGAGGGCAGCGTCGACATTCCGTCGGACTGGCGCACCGACACTCCCGATGGCCGGCGGGCGGAGTTCTGGGGTGTGTTGAGTGCACGTGTCGCCGTCACACTCTTCATCGCGGTCCTCCTGTGCGGGCTTTGCCTCATCCTGGGCGCAGGGATCTTCCTACTGACCGTGGATTGACTTCCTCTCCCTCCTTGAAGGAGGGGGATTCCTACGGCTCGCGCTGTAGGGGTTTCTGCTTCGTCGCCGACTGCCCGCCCGGAGTGCTCCGTTGAGGTCTTGTACCGGCTCCACAGACAGACGCCGTCAGCCCGACGGCCAGGATGTTGTTCGCCGCGTTCACGTCCCGGTCGTGGGTGGTCCCGCAGCCGTCGCACGTCCATGTGCGGATGTTGAGCGGCATCCTGTGCTTTTTATGCTTGCCGGAGTAGAAGGGCCGGTCCGCGGCGGTCCGGTCGGTCGGTAGCAGCGTCCCGTCCAGCAGTACGAACGCCTTCGACGATGCGGCCCGTACTGCTTCGGCGAGGCTGGGAGCGAGGGCGGCCAGGACGTCCACGGCCTCGGTGATGTACCGGTAGGCGGTCGTGGTTCCGATGCCGAAGCCCGCTGCGAGCTGGGCGTAGGGGTGATCGTGGCGCAGGTGGGCGAGCGCGAGCAGGGCCTGCTGGCCGGCGTTCAGCCGACGCCACCGGCTGCCGATCGCGCGGCGACGTTCACGGAGACGGGCGGTGAGGAAACGAAGATGCGAGCTGGACAGGTCCAGTCCGGACGGGTAGACAAGCATGTGAAGCCTCTGGCAGAACGGGTGATCTTGGTCGTGAACCCGTCTATCAGGGGCTTCACTCGTCTGTCATGCCAACCGCCGGACAGCGTCAGCAGGTTGGAAAAGGCTCACTGCCCGCAAGCGCCGATTCGCCAGCGCTGCGCCAGTACACCGACGACGTCGAAGCCGTCCGAGTCCTGTACTTCGTCACCGCCCTGCGCACGGTCGTCGTCGTCGCCTACATCGAGGTCTAGCCCGGTTTCACCGGACCTGTACAGGCCGGGATCCCGGGGCCGGCGTAGTCCGCCTGGGCGCCTCCCCGCCTCTTGCGACGGTTTACGGAGCGTGGTCTTGGTGGGGCGGAGAGTTTGGGCGAGGTCGGCAGGAATGAGCATGGTCATGCCGGGCACATGCCTGTGCGGAGGTAGATAATCATGGTTCCTGTTCTTCTTGTTCTTCTGCTGGCTCTCCTTCTCTTCGGTGCCGGGTTCGCACTGAAGGCCCTGTGGTGGCTGGCTGTCATAGTGCTGGTTCTGTGGCTCCTCGGCTTTGTGGTCCGTCCGGCGGGGAGCGGCGGCAAGCGAGGTCGTTGGTACCGCTGGTAGACGTCGCTGAACAGCAAGTTCATACGGGTGGGGCCCGGCGCTGGAGCGCCGGGCCCCACCCGTTTCCATGCCGCGCCGCCCGCGATGAAAAGGATCAGATTTCCAAGGTGTATTCCGCGAGGTATGGGTACCCGACGCAATAGCCGAGGGTGTCGCGAGGGCTTGGAACCGCCTTGCCCTGGTGTCTTCCCCGGTCGTCCCATCCATCGCGCAATCCATGTGTGAAACCGGCAGTGATGGGCACTCGAAGTTTTGATGAAGCGTCAATCCTCTTTGGGTGGCGTGGAATTTGATTGGTTCTTTCCGCTGTTTCGGCAGTGGTGTCTTTAGATGAGGGAGTCGTTTCATGAGTGACAGCATCTGGGGCTACAACTCCACCTCCGGCCACACGGCGGGCGCCGACCTGATCGGATACAAGGTGGAGGCGACCGACGGCAGCATCGGCAAGGTCGACAAGCACTCGGACGACGTCGACTCCGCCTACCTCGTGGTCGACACCGGTGTCTGGATCTTCGGCAAGCATGTCCTGCTGCCGGCCGGTACCGTGAAGTCGGTCGACTCCTCCGAGCGCAAGATCTACGTCGAGCTCACCAAGGAGCAGATCAAGGACTCTCCGGAGTTCGACAAGGACAAGCACGTGGGGGACCCCGCGTACCACGAGCAGGTGGGGACCTACTACCAGTCCCACCGTCGTATCTGACGCACAGCACCACTCTGCAGGGCCCGCCGGAGACGGCGGGCCCTACGGCGTTTCAGTCGTTGTCCGGGCGGCGGGGGTGGCCTTGTTCCGGGTCGGCGGCGGGTGTCTGCCAGCCGTCTCCGCTCTGTGGGGCCCGCGTCGTGCCCGGGGTCTGGGGCCGGGCCGAGGGGGTGGGGACGCGGCGGCGCGCGGCCCGTCTGCTGCCGACGATGAAGGCGGCCAGCAGGGCGGCCACGACGACGATTCCCGCCGTGATCAGCCACAGTGAGCCGGTCGAGGAAGCGGCCAGCGGCATGAGGGATTCAGTGATCATGCGTACCGAGTACCCCGTGATCGGGGTCTATCCTCCCCGTGTGCGCTTCGGCCCTCGAATGGCCCGGGAGCTCAGGCAGGTCGGCCCTCTGCCGGTGGCACGAGTCAACGTGCTCCGGTCTTTGTCCTGACCAAGGAAGAAGTTCGCGGATCGACCGCCGAAGGGGTTACGTCTTCGCGAGAACGCCGCTACTTTCACACCACCGCAGCGACCACGGGCAACAACGGCCGCCGACGGTGCCTGAAGCACCACCGCACCCCCCATCACAGCTCTTGGCACACCTTCACCCACCTCGTTCGCAGGACCCGCGGGAACAGACACCGCCGGGCCCTCGCGAACCCCGGTGGCTCCTCTCAACCGCGCGTCTGACGCCGCTGCTCCACGCAGCGGCGTCAGTGCATCGCATCCGGGACGACGGCGCGCCCCGGCCGCGATGGACACCCGAGTGCCCCACCCCCTTCCCGAGGAAGCTCAGGAGTTCACGTGCACTCACGACCACACCTCCGCCGGCTCAGCAGACGCCTTGCCGGAGTCCTCATCGCCCCGGCGCTGGCCGTCGGCCTCGCCTCCGCCCCCGCCCCGGCGGCCGAACGGGCCGCGGCGGATCCGCCCCCGCAGGAACCGGGCGTCACCCTACGAGTCTTCGACACGCAGGTCCCGCTGAGCGGGCTATGCACCCTCAAGCCGGGACAGACACCGAACATCGACAAGCTGATGCCGGTGATCAACTGGAGCTCCGCCACCGACTTCGGTCTGGAGAGCAACTTCGTCACCCACGTCATCGCCAACCTCGACGTGCCCACGGCCGGCGCCTACGCCTTCCGCCTGACCAGCGACGACGGATCGCGACTCTGGATCGACGACCAACTCGTCGTCGACCACGACGGCTTGCACGGCGCCGAACCGAAGGACGGAACCGTCCAACTGGCCGCGGGCTACCGCAGTCTGCGCATCGAGCACTTCGAACGCGACGGCGGCCAACAGCTCACCCTGGCCTGGAAGCCGCCCGGCGCGGCGGACTTCAGCGTCGTACCGAACTCCGTGCTCAGCACGGACGCCGACGTCGTGCGCGTGACATCGCCCGGCCGCAAGGAGTGCGAGGGCGGCGCCGACTTGCCCGGCGACGGCCTGCCGCTGACGGGCGTGCACCCCAACTACACCCTCACCAATCTGCGCCCCAGCGGATTCGAGCCCCAGGTCTCCGCCATGGACTGGCTGCCGGACGACCGGCTGGCCATCACCACCTGGGGCGGCAGCAACAACACCACGGGCGAGGTGTACCTCCTCGACAACGTCACCGGCAGCACCGGTCCGGGACAGGTGACGTACAAGAAGATCGCCCAGGGGCTCAAGGAACCCATGGGCATCAAGTACGTCGACGGCAAGCTCTACGTCTCCGAGAAGCACCGGCTCACCGAGCTGAACGACACCAACGGCGACGAGGTGACCGACCAGTACCGGACCGTCGCGACCTGGCCGTTCGGCGGGAACTTCCACGAGTTCGCCTTCGGACTCCTCTACAAGGAGGGGTCGTTCTATCTGAACCTGTCGGTGTCCATCAACTACGGCGGCGCGACGACCGACCCGCAGCCGGCCGCGAACCGCGGCACCACCATCAAGGTGAACAAGGACACCGGAGCCGTCTCCTACGTCGCCGGCGGGCTGCGCACCCCCAACGGGATCGGCTGGGGACCCGAGGGCGACATGTTCGTCACCGACAACCAGGGCGGCTGGCTGCCCTCCTCCAAACTGGTGCACATCAAACAGGACCGGTTCTTCAACCACCACACCAACCCGGACGGCCCCTTCGACACCCGGCCGGTGACCAAGCCCGTGCTGTGGCTGCCCCAGAACGAGATCGCCAACTCGCCCAGCACACCACTGCAGTTGAGCAGCGGCCCGTTCGCGGGACAGATGCTCTTCGGCGACGTGACCTACGGCGGCATCCAGCGCGGCTACCTGGAGAAGGTCGGCGGGGAGTACCAGGGCGCCGTCTTCCGGCTCACCCAGGGTCTGGAGGCCGGTGTCACCCGGATCAGCGTGGGCCCCGACGGCGCCCTGTACGCGGGCGGCCTGGGGGCGGGCGGCAACTGGGGCCAGGAGGGCAAGCTGGCGTTCGGCCTGCAGAAGCTGACGCCGAACGGCGCCAACTCCTTCGACATCCGCGCCATGCGCGCCGTACCGGGCGGATTCGAGCTGGAGTACACCCAGCCGCTGTCCACCCAGACTGCGAGCAACCTGCTCCAGCGCTACCGGATCAAGCAGTGGCGCTACGTGCCGACCGCCGCCTACGGGGGACCCAAGGTCGACGAGGAGACGCTGACCGCGCAGTCGGCCACCCTCTCCACGGACGGCAGGACGGTCACCCTCGCCATCGCCGGCCTCAAGGCCGACCGGGTCGTGCACGTGCGCTCACCGCGCCCCTTCAGCTCCTCCGGCGGCGAAGCGCTGTGGAGCACCGAGGCCTGGTACACGCTCAACAAGCTGCCTGGTGCGACGTCCGCCACCGGTGAGGTGAAGGGCGTCAACGGCAAGTGCCTCGACGTCGACAACTCGCAGACCGCGGACGGCACGCAGGTGCAGCTGTGGACCTGCAACGGAACAGGCGCCCAGGAGTGGACCGTCGGTGGCGACGGCACGGTCCGAGCCCTGGGCAAGTGCCTGGACGTCTCCGGCGGCGCCGCCGCGGACGGCACGAAGATCCAGCTGTGGACCTGCAACGGATCGGGCGCGCAGTCCTGGCAGCCGCAGGCAGACGGAACGGTACGCAACCCGCAGTCCGGCAAGTGCCTGGACGCCTCGGGCGGCACCTGGAACGACGGCACCAAGGTCCACCTGTGGACCTGCCACACCGGCGCCAACCAGAAGTGGACCCTCCCGTGAGAGCCCCTGACGACCGTTCCTGACAGGGAGGGGCGCCTGCCCCGGGTTTCGCCCGGCAGGCGCCCCTTCACCAACGATGGACGCAAGCCCCGGTCAGCGGATGCCGAGGGCGACGACCTGGGTGATCGCCTCCTGGGTGAAGTTGTCGTCGCTGACGAGGATCAGCAGCCGTTCGCCGGAGGGGAGGCTCGGGCCCCACGTCATGCCCTCGGTGTTGTCGACGGCGGACAGGCCCAGGGTGTCGAAGTCCGCGACGAGCTGCTTGCGCATCGGCACGACGGTCTGTCCGGCCAGCGACTCCATCGCCTGTACGTCGGTCGCCCCGCGCGTGGTGGCGTCGAAGAGACGGATCTTGTAGCCGGCTCCGGCCACCCAGGTGCGTTCGAGCACGAGGTAGCGGTGGGGCTGGCCGGGGAAGGCGAGGATGGAGGGGACGCCGGTGTCCGGGCCCCAGGGGCTGTCGGGGTCGTTCTGGGCGAAGATCTTCTCCAGCGGGTAGGCGAACTGCCCGAGGACCTTCCCGCCGCGGTTCTGCTGGGTGACGCGGACCAGCGCACCGTTGTCGACGTCCGGCTCGGGGCCGTCCTGGAGGAGCGGGCCCTCGACCGCGCTGGTCACCACCTTGCCCTGGGAGCCGAAGGTGATCGCCTCGATCGCCTGGTTCCGGCGCGGGCCGCGGTCCTCCACGGTGATCTCGTAGTTCGCGGGCAGCCTCAGCCGTCCGAGGTACTCACCGGTGGGGGAGGCGTACTGGATGGACGGCTGGATGACGGGCGGGCCGGCCGTCGCGGGCCGGTCGCCCTCCTGCCCCCACCAGTAGGCGCAGGAGCGGGGGTCGACACGGATCTCCTCCGGGTCGACGGCCTTGCCGTCGCCCAGGGCCGGAGGCGGGTACACCGTCCCGTCGGGCTGGAGGAAGGGGTGGGTGCCGGTGAAGTCGACCGAGTGCACGCCGTCGGCGTCCACGTCCATCCTGGCCGTGTAGAAGCGGGCGGGCTGCAAGGAGGAGCGGTCGTCGCTGATGAAGACGTACTCGCCGGTGCACGGGTTGCGGTCGATGCCGGAGAGGCCGCCCACGGTGGTGCCCTGGAAGGCGAGCTTGTGCGGAACGGTCCTTTCGCCGAGCAGGCGCGCCTGCACGGCGTGCCCCGCCCCCTGCCCCGAGGTGTCGGGTTGGGCGGCAGCGGCCACGGCGGGGGCGAGGGTCGACGTCAGGATCAGGGCTACGGCGCACGCACGGCGCGTCAGAGAGGAACTCACCAGATGATCTTGGCCTGCCGGAGCGCGGGGCACAGTCGCCCAATCGGGTAAGGCTGTTGGCGCTTGCCTCGGGCAGGGTGCTTCGAGACGGGTGGCTCCGCAGATGAGGAACGAGACACTCGCACCGCCTGGCCGCGGCGTTCATTGGGCGGGTTCCCGGATGTGCCGGGGCGGCGGTCACGCCTGTCCGCAACCGTTTGCCCGTGGATGTGTGTGTTGAGGGGAGGTAAGGAAATCGACGGCTTCCGGAGAAGTGGCGGGGGGTACGGTTTTGGGTCGGATGGGCATGTTCCTGGTCGCGCTGGTGTCGGTCGGCGGGGTGTTCCTCGTGCTCGGGGTGTTGTGGTGGATCCGGGACTTTGCCGACCGGGCGGCGGTAGCCGGGTTGGACGCGGTGGACATCGACCCGTACCACGCGGTGGCCACGGCCCGTGATCGATACCACATGGACAAGGCCGCGGCCGCCGAACTGCTCCTCGCTGGCCTGATCAGGATCCGCGGTGACGGGGTGGCGGAGGTCACCGGCAGGGCCGGGGAGTCTGCCGCGGCCCCCGGGCATCCGGTGCCGGCCGCACTGCCGGCCGTACTGCGACGGCGGAGTGAACCGTTTCCGCTGAGTCGGCTGCACTGGGAGTCGGGTTACCAGCGGCAGCGTGACGCCTTCCTGCGGGCCGAGGACCGCACGATGCCGCGTTGGTCACGGGGCACAGGGGACTCCATCGCGGGCGTCGCCTTCGTGACCGTGCTCGGGTTCACCCTCTGGACGGCCGTCCAGGTTGTCTTCCTGCGGCAGGAGCACTGGAGAAGCGGCGTCGGGCCGGTCGTGGCCGGCGCGTGGTGCTGTCTGGTGCTGTGGGCATTGACGGCGGTGCCACTGCTGTGGCTTGTGGGACGTGGCCGGCCAAGGCGTCGTGACCGGTTCGCGGCGTACTGCCGCCGTCTCCCGCAGCACCCGGCCGAGCAAGCCCTGAGCACACGGGAGCGTGACCTACCGGGCCGCAGCCGGTCCCGGCGCAGCGCGCACGAGCGGGCCGAGGACAAGGAGATCTGGGTGGACAGCGGAGGCCCATTCTGATGCCCCACATGGACCTGAGCCAGGGCGGGCGGGGCCCGTCGTCCAACCCGCGCGTGCGACGGCGCACTCTGTTCACCTGGCGGGTCAGGCGCCGTTTCCGTCACTGGCGGCGGCCACAGACCCGACCCTGGCCGGACGTGCACGAGGACGTCGCCTACCTCACCCGGGTACTGGGGCGCTGGCACCCCGACACCCTCGCCGCCCGCTCGAAAGCCCTCAGCTGGCTCAGCCAAGAGGGCCGGCACGCCGAGACGCTGCGCGTGGCCGAGGCGGAAGTGGCTGAACGGACCACGGAGTTCGGTGCCGACGACCCCCACACCCTCGTGTGGCGGACGACGCTCGCCTGGAACCGGCGGATGGTCGGTGACCTGGACACCGCCGTCGTCGAGGCGCGGGCACTCACGGAGGATTCCGCCAGGGTGCTGGGCCCCGACCACGCCGACACCCACCGCCGGCGGGCGGGCCTGGCCCGGTTCCTCGCCGAGAACGGTGAAGCGGCCGAGGGGGTACGCCTGCTGCGCGCCCTGTATGCCGAGTCCCAGGCGTTCGGCTGGAAGCGGAAGGACGAGACACGGCCCATCCGTACGACCCTGGTCAGGGCGCTGGAGCTGAACGGCGACCTGAGAGAAGCTCTGGAGTTGTTGGAGGAGGAGATCGAAGTCGAGCGCGGGACGATCTACGGCGTCGACGAGAACCTCGGCGACCACGGGATGAAGGGTCTGCAGGAGTGGCACACCCGACTGGCAGCCGAAGTGGCCCGGAGGGATGGGAAACGGCGCAGGAAGCAGAGGCGGACCAAGGACGCCGACGGACACCCATGAGGGTCATCGGTGCTCGGCCGCCGCGCTGCGCCCTCGATCCTGAGCCTACGCCCGGGGCGTCCCGTCCCAGCGCCATGCGGTGAGACGAGGGTGCCCAGGAAGTTCGGCGCGTCCGGTGGCCCACAGGAGGGTGCGCCAGGGCGCCTCGGTCGTCGGCGCGTTCGGAAACAGCCGGGCGAGCGCCCGAGCACACAGATCGGCAGGCGGGCTCCATGCGAGGCCGAGCCCTTGTGCCAGGTCGTGGGTGTGCACCAGGGTCTCCACGATGCCCATCGCGGCGAAGCCTTCGGGATCCGAGACGCCGAAGACGTGGTGGGCGCGGGTCTGCGGAGGCGTCGTGCGCACCATGGCGACCAGCAGTGCGCCGCTCGCTTCCAGGACCTGAAGCAGACCGGCGGGCCCGGCCTCGCGGTCCGCGTGAATGGCGTTCGCCGGGCCGCCGGGCCGTCGGCTCTCCCATACGAAGGGCACCTCGCCATCCAGGGGCGGTGACTTGGGGCCCAGCTGTACGGCGTAGGCGAAGAGGTCGTCGCTGAGGTGCTCGACGGTTTCCCAGCAGTCCCATTCCAGCGAACCGGCCTTGCCTTCCCATGCGGCCGGGGGCGCCTTGCGAAGGACTGCCACAGCGAGTTGCACGGCAAGGTCGAGGTCGTCCGCAGTGACGGGGGGCTGGGGGAGCGCAGTATCGGCTGATCGGGACATGGCAGGACCGTATCTCGCCCGTCGGGAGCACCCTCTTCCCTTTTGCTCACCGGCCCACCAAGCGGACATGCACGAAGCGCTACCTGGAATCGCCTGCTGTTTGATCAGTCGCCGGCAACTGACGTCGTGATGTTGGCGGTTGTGGGTTCCGTCCGGTATCCGAGGGCAACCATCCAGGTCACCTGGCGGTCACCTCCGCAACGGCGGGCGTTTCCGTGAACACCCGCCGCTTTTGTGATCACTTGTGTGAAGGAGTCTGTCGGTGAGTCCAGCGAGGTGGACCGCGGTGGCGATGGCTGCGGTGACCCTGGCCGTCGGAGGGATGGTGGTGGTGCCCTCGCTGCTGCGGGACAGCGCGTCCGCGACTGCCGTGCACCGGGCCCCCGACTTCAACGGCGATGGCCGGGGGGACCTGGTGATGCCCGACCAGGACGGCAAGGTCGACGGGCTCAACCAAGCCGGATATGTAGCCGTGGCCTACGGGCCGGAACCCGGCCGTACCCCGAAGACGCAGGTCATCACCGAGAACTCGGCCGGAGTGCCCGGTCGTGCCGACGCACACGACTTCTTCGGCGGCGGCTGCGTGTGGGGGGACCTCGATGACGACGGATACACGGACCTGGTGGTGGACGCCGCAGGCCGGGCGACCGTGCTGTGGGGTGGGCCGGGCGGACTGTCGGGCGGCACCGGCCTCGCCGTGGGGATGAGCGAGGGGCCGCCGGGACAGCTCGTCACGGGCGACTTCGACGGCGACGGTCATCAGGACGTCGCCGCGAGTGGATGGGTCGCCTACGGGCCGCTCACCCGCACCGGCGGCGCGGCCCGCACGGACCGGATCGCCCTGGACAGCGGCGAGCATCCGGTTGAGGAGGCCGAGGAGGAGTACTGGAAGACCTACGACATGGCTGCCGGGGACGCCGACGGTGACGGGTTCACCGACCTCCTCGCCGTGGCCTCCGTGGACGACGACGGCGAACCCGGCGACGCCCTCCTGCTGTTCCTCAGAGGCAGCTCGGCCGGTCTGAAGGCGCCGGTCACCGTGCGCAAGGACGAGAGCGGGGATGGTCCGGACATAGGACGTGAGATCGAGATGGGCGATCTCGACCGGGACGGCTACGACGACATGGTCTTCGGTTCCTGGTCCGGGACGGGCTCGGTCAGGGTGCTTTACGGCAGCGCGGCCGGCCCCGATCCGGACGGCGTCACGATCGTCGACCCGAGGACACCCGGGGTGCCCGGTCCGCGGACCAGGTCCGGTTTCGCCACGTCCATCGCGGTCGGCGACGTCGATGGCGACGGGGACCTCGACGTGGCAGTGGGCGACCCGTACGCGAGAGTGGGCGACCAGGAGCGCGCCGGACGGGTCGTGGTGCTGAAGGGCGACGGCTCAGGGAAGCTGACCGCTCCGGGCGCCCAGTCGGTCCATCACGCCCTGCCCGGCGTGCTGTTGGACGGGACTTCCTTCAGCGTCTCGCATCTCGCGCTCCTGGACACCGACTTCGACGGCCGCACCGAGGTCGTGGTGGGCACGAACCCCTGGGGTGCTCACCCCGACGGCTACTGCGTGCTGCCCGGCACCCGCGAGGGAACCACCGGCACGGGCTCGTACTGCATCGCCGTACCCGAGCCGGGCACGTGAGCCGGTGCGTTGCGGTCGACGGGGCGTGAGGGGCAGGACAGCGCACGCCCTCCAGTTACGACAGCACGGAGCGGTCCGAATGCTTCGAACGACAGTGGCTGGTGACACCTGTCAGACCTCGGGCCTAAGGTGTGCCGGTGATCTTCAGAAGGAAGCAGAAGGCCGTGGACCTGGCCGCCGTCGTGTCGGAGCTGGAGCAGGCCGTGGCCGTTCGCGACGGTGGCCGCACCGAGCGTGCGTTCGGCGCGGCGATAGAGGGTCTGCAATCGGCGACGGACACCGAATGCGTGCCGGTGGGACCCCGGTTGGCTGCGCTGATACCCGCCTTTCCGCCCACCGGCCCGCGCCCGATGCTGGCGACGACGGCCGGCTTCTGCGTGGAACGTGGTGCCGATCCGGTGGCCTGCGCGGAGCCGATCCTCGACGGCACCCACCGGGACCTGCTCGACGCCCTGGAGTTCGCCCGCCGCTGGTCCGCCGCAGGTGGTGCCGGGGACGCACTGCCGGAGGCCGACGAGAAGATCATCGACGACGCGCTGATGGCCCGGCTCGGTGGCGAGGAGCAGGAGGCGTTGCGGCTGGCGCTGGCCTGGTGCTCGGTCGAGCAGTGGCAGCCCCCCGCGCTGGCGGTGCTGTGCCGCAGCACCGAGGTGCGCCGCCGGCACGCCTCCGCGCTCCTCGGCGCCTGCCGCGAGCTGGCGGACATGGAGCGGCACGACCTCAAGTGCCTGGCCTACGCGCTGGCGATCCTCGACGACGAGCCGCTGGTGGTGTTGCACCGGCCCACCGGAACCGGGTTCGAGGTGCGCATCGGAGGCATCGGGGACAACTTCCAGTTGCACACGCTGCTCGCCCACGTCCTCGTCGGCGGCGGTCATGTGCCCGGCACCGCACCCTCGGCGGAGAGCGTCCGCCTGGCCATGGACCCCGAGCCCGCCCAGGGGCGCACCGGGGCCATCGCGACCGGGGCCTTCGAACTCCTCGCCCCGGACGGGGAACGGATCTGGAACGAGGGGCTGCCCGACGACATACCCGTCGTGGAGGGGCACCGCCTGCTCGTGCTGGACGAGCCGCTGTACACGCGTAGTTGGAACGCGGACCGGTTCTTCCCGATGCTGCCGGGAACGGCCGAGCTGACGCGTGTGCTGTCCGCCGACGAGGTCCGGACCTGGTTCACGCACACCTGCTGGACGTCCTGACGGGGTGGCTCGGCGTTGCCGTCGGCGTCTGCCCGGCCGAACTCTGCTGCACGGAACTCGCCGCCGTGGCGCAGAACTCCTCTTCCAGGTCCTCTGCCGTCCCGCCACCCGAGCAGCGCCGAACAGCACCGCACTGAGTCCAAGAGATCCCTGCTGGGGGATGCCGGCTCCAAGTGCCCGCAGCGCGAAACCGATCAGAGAGGTTTCGCCTCCAGGTGATACGACGTGTCGACCCAAAAGCCGTCCGTGGACCTGCCTTTGATCTCCAGCACGTAATGGCCGGGAGCCAGGGGCAGGATGCCGCCCCAGATACCCCAGGCGAAGCGACGCGTCAGCCCCGTTCGGAACGGCGCCGAAAACTCCTGCAAAGTCAGCGGCACGCCGTTGAGGAATGCTGTGGCTTCAGCCACCGACAGGGACTGAGGGACCTTCGAGTACGACATCGTGTGCTGCATGTTGAGAACGGGGAAGAAGAGAGGCCGACCGGAGGGGACCTCGCAGCGCCGCACCACCCGGCCGCCGTAGGTGCCTGCGAGGAACCAGAGGTCGTTCGGCTGACTCCAGGAAGCGTGCTCCCCGGTCAGGTCGCGGACCGGGCTGAGGTCATCCGGGGCGGACAGCGCCCACTTCCACCATCGGCCCGCGAGTTTCCCGCCCTCCTTGTCGCTCAGCACCCATGTGCTGTCCATCGCTCCTGTGCTGCTCATGGTGCCCCTCCCTCACACGGCCTCGGACTTGGGCCGTTTCGAACAAGTGGACACTATCCCGGGTGGATCAACGCCTCGACGGAGCCCCCGCACTGACGCTCCTAGAGATCGTCAAGCCTGTGGGCGGGGTTCATAGGACGCCTGGCGAGCGAGGCCTACGAGAATGCCACGGAGACCTGGTCCGTCACCTCAACCTGCCGGCCCGCGAAGCGTTCGGCAGACCATCAAAGGACTTTGAATCCGGCGATCTTGTCGAGTCCGCGCCGCACTGCGGTGGCGCTGTGGGCCGCACATGCGGCAAGGGGTGTTTGCGAAAGATGAGCCTCGTCCTGGCTGTCGAAGTGCCGGCCTGTGACTGGCAGCGTGTGGTGGCAGGAGTTGAGGACGCGATGCGTTGGGTGAGTGCTGTGACGAGGTCTGTTCCGGCTATCTGCAGGGTGAAGGTGTCGGTGCTGTCGTGAGCGGGGCGTACCGGGGTCGGGCCGCGGCGACGCCACTCGTCGGGTGTGTGCCCTGGCCGGGAGTTCGCTGGCCAGGGTGCTTTGTAGACGGGCAGACGGCGGGCCTACAGCTTGGCGCCGAAGGCCTGGGTCCACCAGGGGCCGCCGGGGGCGTCGTGGACGCCGACTCCGATGTCCTTGAACGAGCAGTTGAGGATGTTGGCCCGGTGGCCGGGGCTGTTCATCCAGGACTCCATCACGGCGGCCGGGGTCTGCTGCCCCATCGCGATGTTCTCGCCGTAGGTGGACCAGCGGTAGCCGGCCGCCGTGATGCGCTGGCCGGGGTCCGCGCCGTCCGGGTTGGTGTGGTCGAAGAAGTCGCGCGCGTCCATGTCCTCGGAGTGACCCAGCGCGGCCTCGTTGAGCAGGGAGTCCTCCGCGAGCGGACCGCAGCCGGCGTTCGCCCGCTCCTCGTTCACCAGCGCGACGACCTGCGCGACGGTGCCCGTGGGGGCCGACTGCGCCTGGGGCGTGCGGGACGCGGTCCGGGTCGGTGTCGGGGTCGGCGTCGGGGTCGGTGTCGACTTCTTGGTCGCCTTCGGCGAGGTGGAGGGCTTCGCCGTCTTCGAGGGCGAGGCGGACGGCGACGGGGACTTCGACGCCGGCGCCGAGGTCTCCAGGTCACTGGGCTCGGAGAGTTCCGGGACCGGTGCGCCGCCGTCGGCCACCGACGTCGACTGCTCCGTCCCGTCGCCGGGACCCGAGCCGAAGTGCCAGAACCCGCCGCCCGCGACACAGGCTGCGAGGACGGCACCTCCGACGGCCCGGCGCCGGTTCCGCCGCCGGCGGCGGGCTTCTCCGCGGGAGACGGGCCGGCCGCGGGCGGCGCGATGTCCGCCCGAGGTGCTCACCGCGGAGGCCGAGCCGGCCGGGGCCGTGGCGTCGGCCGCGTCCAGCACCCGGTCCAGCAGCATCGGGGTCGCCGCGATCAACGCGAGGCCGGCCAGGAGCCCTTCGGCGGGCATCAACCCGCTCCACAGGCCGGCACACTGTGCACAATCCCGGGCATGCCGGGCTATTCGCTTGCGCCACAGTGCCGAGGGCCGGCCGTCCCAGGGCGCGATCAGGCCGTGCAGCTCCGCGCAGCGTGGACGCGCGTCCAGCGCCCGCACGACGACCCGCGCCGCTTCCAGCTGCGCCTTCATCCGCTGCACCCGTACCGCCGTGTGCTGCGGTGACAGTTCCAGGGCCGCCGCCACCTCGGCCCGGGTCAGCTCGCCGGCGCACTCGAGCCACCACAGCGACAGCAGGCCCCGGTCGTCGGGCTCCAGCCAGCGGGTGGCGCGCGCCGCCTCCTGGCGCTGGCCGGACAACTGCAACTGGACCATGGTCAGATCGACGAAGTCGGCGCCCGGGTCCGCAAGCTCCGCGGCCTCCTCCACACCGCCCGGGGCCGTCTGCCGGGCGTTCCAGTGCGCCCGTACCTGGTTCATCGCGATCGCCACGAGCCAGGAGCGGAAGCTCTCGGGAGTCCGCAGGTCGCCGAGCGAGTCGAGGGCCCGCAGCATCGTTTCCTGCACTACGTCGTCGACGTCGACGGAGCCGTTCAGGGCCCTTCCCACGACGTTGTAGATCAGCGGAAGGTACGCGCCGACCAGGGCGTCCTGAGCCTCCGGGTCGCCACTGCGGGCGGCCGTCACCAGTGCCGCGAGATCCCTCGTGGGCTCTGTACTCATCAAAACTTTCCTGTCCTCGACGCCGAACGATGCTGTCCGATACCTGGGAGATCGCTCGTGGAACCCCGGATAACAGTTCTTCGTGCGGTTCTTCGGACGCATGCTCCACGAGAGCCTCACGAGGCTGACGCGACGGCGCAATGGAGAACGTCACATTCACAGGGCCGGGCGCCGAAGCGCGTGACGATACGGGCTGAATGCCCCTGTCTGCCCCTCTCGTGGTCGGCTGACGTCCGCCGACCGCTCGCGTCGGTTCTCGCGTTCGCGGACACCATCGGCGGTATGGCGGTACGGCAACGGCCCGGGGATGCGCCCCGGGGCGGACCTGAACCGCCCAGTGGGGCCCGGTGGGTCTTCGGGACGGTGGTCGATCAAGGGCGTCGCGCCAGGAAGACGAACTCCTTTCCCGGGCGGTCGGGCGCATCGCGAATGTCATCGATCACGTATCCGTGCGCCTCCAAGTCCCCCTCGACTTCGTCCCGTTGCCGAAAGCGCAGCGTCGAATCCGATGTCAGCACCTGCCCGTCCGCTGCAAACCTGTAGGTCCAGCGGAACGTCACCACAGGCCCGCTCACCTCCACGAGTTGAACCCAGGTCTCGACGGAGCCGACGCCTGGAATGTTCGTCACACGGTAGGACTTCTCGCGGGTCCACTCTTCCCAGGCGCGTCTGGACGGATCGCGCGTCTCGAAGATCAGACGCCCGCCTGGCCGCAGCGCTGCGTGGGCTCCTCGCAGGGTCCTCTGCCACGTCTGAGGGTCGGCGATGGCCTGGGCGACGTTTGCGGTCATCGTCGCGAGGTCGACCCGCAGCGTCGGAAGGGCCGTCGCATCGCCGCAGATCCAGCGCACTCGTCCGCTTCCCGGTTTGGCCCGTGCGACGTCGATGGATGCCTGTGCGGGATCCACTCCCACGACCTCGATCCCGCGGCCGGCCAGGAGAAGCGCGAACACCCCTGTGCCGCAACCGATGTCCAGTGCCCGGTGAGTCCCGAACTCGTCTGCCATCTGCAGGTATGCATCGAGGTCGCTGCGGTCGGGGTCGAGCGGATCGTAGATCGCGGCGAGTCGAGGATGCGCGAAGCAGTCGTCAGCCATGCGGCCGAACGTATGCGGAGCCGGGTGAGAACAGCTACCCGGTTTCACGGCGGTCCCGGGGCACCTGGGCAGATGCCGCCCGGCTCGGAACGAGATCACCGAGTGGCCGCCGGTACACCCCCTTCCAGCGGATGCGCCCCCGCGCGCTGGAGGCGGCTCCAGTGCCTGCAAGGACCGGCTGCGCGGAAGCCTGGCGGCTGCGAAAACGGAGTGTATGAGAGCCGCCCGCGCTGCGATACTTCGCCGATGATCAACGTGCCCACCCCTGTGCTGGACTCCTTGCGAGGGCTCGCGTTCGGCGACGCTTTCGGCGACCGTTGGTTCGGAATCCTGCGCAGGCATGGCCCGGCAGCCCTGGAGGCGCGGACACTCCCCACCGAGGAACTGTGGCGTTGGAGCGACGACACCGCTCAGGCGTTGGTTCTCGTCCGGGAGCTCGTCGAGGGCGGGGGCATCGTCGACCAGGACCGCCTGGCCCTGCGTCTCGCGGCCGCCTACACCGAGGACACGCACCGCGGCTACGGAGCCTCGATGCACGACGTCCTGCGCCGGATCCACGCGGGCGAGCCCTGGCAGGAGGTGGTCGCCGGACAGTTCGGCGGCCAGGGCTCCTGGGGCAACGGAGCGGCCATGCGTGCCGCCCCGCTCGGCGTCTGGCACAGCGCCGACCTGGATGTGGCCGCCGAGCAGGCGGCCCGTCAGGGTGCGGTCTCACACCACCACCCGGAGGCGGTCGCGGGAGCGGTGGCGGTTGCCCTGGCCGCGGCGCTGGCGACCCGAAGCCGGGGCGGGGCTGCCCCGGCCAGGGCGGACTTCCTTGAGGCAGTCACCGAACGGCTCCCCGACAGCGACGTCCGGTCGGGAGTGCGGATCGCGGCCCGGATGCCGGCGCACACCTCTGTTCGGCACGCCGCGGAGGTGCTGGGCTCCGGCTACCGGATGTCGGGGCCCGACACCGTCCCGTACGCCTTGTGGTGTGCGGCGGGGCACCTTGACGACCTGCACGAGGGCCTTTGGATCACAGTTGGCGGGCGCGGCGACATCGATACCACCTGTGCCATCGCGGGCGGGGTCATCGCCGCCCGCACCGGCGTTGCCGCTCTGCCTCCCGCTTGGCACGCGGCCTGTGAACCGCTGCCGTAGGGCGACGTCCTCGCGGCGCCGGTGCTCAGAGCCTGGCGGCTCCGTTCCCGAGGGCGTGTTCGGCATCGGGAACGGAGCCGCCGCCAGGTAACCCCAAGGAAGGTCAGGCTCCTTGGATGGCCGCCTGCTGGTGGACGACGGCGGCGAAGTTCGCGGTCATGCGCCGGGCAGCGCCGACCGCGGCGGGTTCCGCCCGCTCGGCTTCAGCCGCGAGCAGCTTGAGGTCCAGGCCCTCTTCGGCGAGTGCTGCCTCGTCCCATTGGGCGAGTCGGCCGGCGTCGACCTCCGGATGGAACTGGACACCCCACGCTCGCGCCCCCAGCCGGAACGCCTGCACCCGACAGGCCTCGCTTTCGGCGAGGCGCACAGCGGCGCTGGGCAGGCGGGTGATCTGGTCGCGATGGTTCTGGATCACTGGGAACGAGCTGGGAAGTCCGTGCACGAGCCGATCACCGGCTGCTTCCGGAAGGAGCCTCACCGCGCACGTCCCACGCTCCGGTGCACCGAAGTTCCCCTTGACCGTGCCCCCGTTGGCGGCTGCCAGCAACTGTGCGCCCAGGCAGATGCCGAGCAGGGGAGTGCCGTCCTCCACCGCTTGGCGAGCGAGGCGGCGCTCGCGCGCAAGCCACGGGTGGTGGATGTCGTCGTCGGGCAGAAAGCCGCCGCCCAGGAGCACGACGCCACCGTACCCGTCGGGAGTCTCGGGAGTGTCGGCGCCGTCGATCTCGACCACGGTCAGCCCCTCCTCCTGGAGCCAGAGCCGCAGGCGCCCGATACCGCTGGTCGGGGAGTTGCGAACGGCCAGTACGCGGGGATCGGCCATGCCGGGACTGCCTCTCTGGGACATCGTGAACTCTCATCACACCAACAACCAGCAGCCTGCGCCGGTGCTGCGTCGGCAAACCGAGGCGGTCCGCATTCCTCTCCTGGCGACACAGCTGCACGGCGTCACCGCCGACGCGACACCGCCAACTCGATGAGATACCGCTTCGTCACCCGGCCGCCGTATCGCCCGTCGATCAGGGTCGCGATGCAGTCCAGCAGTCCGTTCCTGGCATCCGCCGCAAGAGCACGATGACCGGAGTAGGTCTGAAGCAGCCGCAAATACTCCGACGTGGTGTAGGTGAGGTCCCGTTCGTAGCGGCGGAAGGCGGTGGGTCCGAACGCACCGCTCCGCATGACCTCCCGGACGTGGTCCGAGCCGTCGATGACGCGGCACACCAGATGCCCCCCTTCCTGGGACAGGGCATGTGCTCGGGGTTCCGCGACGCACAGAGCATCGCGTTCAAGCTCGACCTCGTCCTGCGCGGGGCCGCCGGCAACGACATCCTCGACACCTACCAGACGGAGCGTGAGCCGCATGTGCGCGCGGTGACCGAGAAGGGCATCGAACTCGGTCATCTGCAGACGCTCCGGGACCCCGAGCGTGCCGCGGAACGCGACCGGACACTGCTGGCCCGCCGGGCCGCCTCGGCTGCCCCCGAGGCCATCCGCCTGCCGAGCCTCGTCGAGGGCCTCTTCGCACGGAACTCAGGTGCCGGCCGCGGGCAGTTGTCGGTGCAGGGCCAGGTGGACGACGGCACGCGCCGCGACCGGCTGGATCAGATCGTCGGCGGCGGCTTCCACCTGCTCATACAGGAACGGAGCCTGGATTCGGCGCAGTTGACGGGCCTGCTGGACGACCTCGCCCGAGCGGGCGTCCGTGTCGTCGTGGTCGGTGGGAGGATCGAAATCCCCGAAGCGTTCGGTGTCCACGACGTAGACGGCACCTACCGCGACTGGTTCACCGAACTGGGCTGCTCGGCCGTCGTGGTGCGCCCCGACTTCTACGTGTTCGGCACGGCGAACGAACCCGACGCGGTGGCGGAGCTGGTGGGCGAGCTGCTGAGCGCGGTGCGGGGCGGCGACGCCGTGGCGGACGTGCGCGTGACCGCCTGATGTCCCGCACACCGGCCCGGCGCGGCCCGCGACATTCGACACCGGGCCGGGCGCTGTGACCGGCTCCGTGACCCCTCAACGGCCCGCCGACTCGACGGCCGGCGAGCCCTCACCCGCACGGCAGGGCATCCAGTCCGTCGAGCTGGCGATGACGGTGCTCCAGGCCCTCGAACAGGGGCGTGGCCCGATGAGCCTGACGCAGACGGCGGCGGCCTGCGGCATGCAGCCGAGCAAGGCCCACCGCTACCTCGTCAGCCTCGCACGCGTCGGCCTCGTCGCCCAGTCGCCCAGCTCCGGGCGGTACGACATGGGGCCGGCGATGCGGCGCATCGGTGTCGAGGCATTGCGCAGGATGGACGAAGTGGCCTTGGTGAGCGAACACCTGCCGACACTGCGGGACCGCACGACGCACGCGATCAACCTCTCGGTGTGGGGAGATCACGGTCCCGTCGTGGTGCGCTGGGAGTACGGCGCCCACGCACTGCCCATCACCGTCAGGGTCGGTGCCACGATGCCGCTGCTGACCTCGGCCATGGGCGGTGCCTTCCTCGCGCACCTGCCCGAGCAGTTCACCGAGCCGGTGCTGCGCGCGCAACTGGAGTCGGACGCGCTGGACTCGGCGACCCGGGAGCGCGTGGACCGGATCAAGGCCGAGGTGGTGCGGGAGGGGGTGGCGAGGACCGTCGGCGGTGTCATTCCCGGCGTCACCTCGGTTGCCGCCCCCGTGTTCACCGTCGGTGAGTCCTTCCCCCTGGTCGTCACCCTGGTGATGCCTGCACGGGGGATCACCGAGCAGGACCTCGTCCGTCACACGAGTGAACTGCTGCACGCGACGCGGGCCATGTCCGAGGTGCTGGGCCACTCCGTGGACGGCCGCACGTCGTAGGACGCATGCGTTCTCCGACCTCGTGTCGACGCGCCGGTTCGCTCCCCGCTTCTCCGCCAGGTCCTTGGGCCGGGCGGTCTCTGCCCGGCGATGACGCGCTGCGCCTGAATGGCGCCGCACCGCCCGGCGGCCTGCAAGCCGCCGGGCGGTTCGTTCTCTCACCCGGTCGTCGTGGTGACTGGCGGGTGGAGTGGGAATTTCTGGCCGGCTCAGAGTTTCACCGTGCGGTCATACGACGTTCGGACCGCTCCGGCTGCCGGTCTGCGGAGGCGGCGCTGGCCGCCAGACCCAGCAGCAGAGCGATGATTCCGACGATGACGTTGTTGACCACGGTCCTGGTAGTGCTGACGTCGCCGGAGACGGCCCAGGGCGCGATGACGGTCCATGCGCCAAGGGCGCACGCCGCCCACGCCATGCTGTGCGTGCGTTCGCAGGCGCGGCCGAACCCACCGCTCATCAGGAGGGCGTAGGTGATGCCGACGATCACGTTGGTCACCGCCAGGGCGCCCAGGTTGCTGAATCCCGCGATCCACGGGGAGGCCGCCAGATACATCCCGGTGAGCAGAGCGGTCATCTCGATGGCCTGGGCCGCGGCGTACTGGTGGCGCGCTCCGCCATTTCGTGACGGTTGTGCATGGAGATGATGTCGGGATGGGTTTCCATCGATGACCTCGGGGAGGTTGTCACGCCCCTCACCTCCACGGTTCGGATTGGATAGGTGCCGGCCCCGCGTATCCGTGGCCGGTCGCGAATTGCCCGCCCGCAGAGGTTTGGGTGGCGCAGGGCCCGTGCTGGGGCTCAGTCGTGGTCGGGCCGGGACATGCGGTATGCAATGCGGCGAACCAGTGCTCGGCGCAGGTCTGCGCGGTTCCGGCACCGTCGGACGCCGGGTGCTCGGGCCGCGACTGTTGGAGGTCCGCAGCTCGGGCACGCGCTTGTGTCGCGGCGGACCGCGCCCTTCGGTAAGACGGGCTGCGGGGCCAGGTCGCCGGGGGGCCTCCGCCTTCGGCGACCTCCTCATGGGCTGTCCGTCCGCGCTGCCCGACTCCGGTGCAGCCAGGACGGGCGGCCGGCGGCACCTCGAGTGGCCGCGCCGGGTGGTGACCCGCGGCAACAGCCCGTTGGGAAAGCAGTCTGCCGCGGCCCGTCTGCCGGAGGTGCGGCCGTGCTCCCCGACTATTCCGGGGACGACACATCTGCTTCGAACGCAGCACCTCCCGCAGCGGCACGCCCGTGGCGAGAGCCTGCGTAGGCGGCCTCGCGGAGTCGACGCAGTCGCTCGGTGGGATGCAGGTCGGGAAGTCCGTGAGCATACGGGTCGTAGGACACGGTGCCCCAGGCCGGCGCACCAACCACTGCCTCCAGTGACAAGGTGGCGAAGGTACGCCACACTTCGTCGGTGGCTGCCGCGCGCAGGGCGAAACGGACGGGGCGACAGGCGAGTTTCTGCCACAGTGTCGGTTCGACGGCGCCCTTCGCAGGCCCGTCCGAGTCTGGGAAGGCGGCCAGCACGCACTCCCGTTCGCCCACCCGGTAGGACATCAGGGTGGAGTAGGGGCCGGCCAAGGCGTCAGGACGCAGAAGGGGTACGTGGCGGCCGAGGCGGCCGGAGCCACTGGACGTGAAGATCAGATCGAGCGGGCGGCCCGGGCCGTCGGCATCGATCACCCGGACGGCCAGGCCCAGACCGTCCGGCAGTGGGCGGGGCAGGCCCAGTGCGCGCGACCAGCGTACGGTCACAGTGTGTGAGCGGGGTTCGTCCAGCCACGGTGCGCCCCACGGCGGCGAGCTTGTGCGGCCGGGCACGTCGAGGGTGCCCGAACACAGCACGCCGTGTGGGTGGAGGGCCGGGGCCGCGCGCCAATGGCCCACGCGTCGTGCGACGCGGCGGGCGGACTCGGCGATGGGAAGGGACATCTCAGTCCTGGGGCCGGATCATGGCGCGCACGCGACCGCCGGTCTTCGCCTTGAACATGTCGTATGCCGCAGGCGCCTGGTCGGGCGAGAGGACCGCCCACCACCGCCGCAGTCGGCGGTCCAGCGGGAGGCCTCGCTGTTCGAGTGTCATGGGGTGCCTCCTGGGATCAAGGGAGGGGGACACGCGCGCTTCCGGGGTACCCCGATCCTGCCGACCGGCACGGCCTCGGGGCCCTTCTGTTTTGCGTGGAAGCTTTCGAGCCACGCCTCAGCCCCGGCGGGCAGCTTGGTTGACGTCTCTCGCCGGACGGCGGTGACCGGCGCCGAACGAGAGGCGTCTGCGCAAATCCCGCGGGGTGGTGTCACGCCAATGGTGCCGTCCGCTCTCTCCTCCGGGCCGGACGACGGTCTTTCAGGACTGCGTGGGCGGCGCGGAAGCGTTCGACGTTCTCGGCGACCGCGGCCGTGGTCAGGCGACGCAGCTGGAGCCTTGGCGCGCCCCTGCAGGGCAAGAGGCTCTTTCACGGCGGTGTGAGGGTATCGAGCTGTGCGGCGAGGCCGCTGTGGGCGGCGCCCAGGTGCGGGCGGGCCGCAGCCAAAGGGGCCATCAGACCTGTGGGGTCGTCCTGGGCGAGGGCGGCGTGGAGCTCGCTGACCGGGTGGCGGGCGGCGTCGGGCAGGTCGGTGAGGGCGGTGATCTGGCCTGCGAGGCGGCGAAGGTCGGCCGCGTGCGCTCGGGCCCAGGTGGCGTTGGTCCGGTCGGCGGCGCGGGCCTGGCGGGTCGCTTGGACGCGTTGTTCGCCTGTGGACCCGGCCGGTCCGGGTCGGCCGCGCAGGTAGCGGCGCTCGGCGGCCTGACGGCTGGCGACACCCAGAGGACCTGCGAGATCGGCCCAACTGGCGCCCGCGTGGCGGGCTGTTTCGATCAGGCCGGTCTCCCAGTCGGCGAGCTGCTCGCGGATTTGCCGCAGCAGCATCAGGGAGGCGAGGGCCTCCCTGGGGGCCGGACCGGAGCCGGGGGAGCCCGGGGTTTCGTGCTGGGCGGTCTGCAGGGCGTCATCTATGGCGGTCAGGGCCGCCGCGGCGGCCAGGAACGGCACTGGGCCTTGAGTGTGAGGGCTGGGCGGCTGGTCGGCCGGGGGCATGGGCTCCTCCCTTGGAGTGTCGTCGTGTGGACGACATCATGTTTGTCATCCATTGGATGACATGCTACAACGGTGTCAGTGAGGCGCATTGGCAGCAACTGCCTGAACCTGCTGGAGGTGTTTTCCCATGTTGATGCGCACTGACCCCTTCCGTGAGCTGGACCGGCTGACGCAGCAGCTGATGGGGCCGGGTACGTGGTCGAGGCCGTCGGCGATGCCGATGGACGCCTACCGCGACGGCGACGAGTTCGTGGTGGCCTTCGACCTTCCCGGTGTGAGTGCCGACGCGATCGACATCGACGTCGAGCGGAACATGCTGACGGTGAAGGCCGAGCGTCGGCCTGCGGCGAGGGCCGAGGGCGTGCAGATGGAGTTGTCCGAGCGGCCGCTGGGTGTCTTCTCGCGCCAGATCATGCTCGCCGACACCCTCGATACCGAGCACATCAAGGCCGACTATGACGCAGGCGTGCTCACTCTGCGGATCCCGATCGCCGAGCGCGCCAAGCCCCGCAAGATCTCCATCGGCGTGGGAGCCGGCCACAGGGAGATCTCCGGCTGACACCGGCCCGACAGGTGCGGAGGGCGGGCACCTGATCCCCCCTCACCCGCCCCCGCACCTCCTCGCAGCCGGAAAGGCCAACAAGGGCGGCGGCCGCGGGATGCCTCTGCCCGCAAAGCGTTTCTCGACCACGTCACGGAGCGGGGTAGGAGGGCACTGGGGAAGAAGCCGAACGCGCGGCCCGGCTTGTGCTCGCGCTGATCGGCGCGTCCCTGGTCGGCGACGCCGCGCCCAGACGGAGGCGGCATGCCTGCCGGAGAAATCCTCCCCGATCCCGTTCAACCCGCTTCAGAGCGCCTGAGCGCTGCCGCCGGAGCAGTCCGTGCGGGCAGCTGCGGCCTGGATCGAGGGCGCCACCGAGCAGACCGCGGCCCGGGACGTCCACGCAGTACTGTCCACGGCTGCCGACTCCGTCGCGACGACACTCTGAGGCGCACCCTGCTTTGGCTCCCCGTCGGCTACGCCCGTCGTCCCCAGCCCACCCTGATTCCGCCTCGTGCCGCACACCGGCACCCCTATAGCTTGACGAAAGGCATGCACCGCAGTGATCACCGACGTGCGCGTACCGCTTGAGCGCCAGCAACCGTATTCCGGGGCGTATGAGCAGATGCTGGAGAAGATCCGCTACGAAGGCGCCTACTCCACCCGTGAGCGAGCCGACGAAGCCGTCCGCCTGGTCCTTGCGGGACTGGGACGCCAGCTGACCGGCGACGAACGCGTCGATCTGGCCGCCTGCCTGCCCCCGGAGGCCGCACGAGTCCTGACGGCGCAGATTCCTGACCCCCAGCCGCTGGGAGGCTGGGCTTTCGTGAAGGACCTCGCCACCCGCGTGGGCGCATCCCTGGCCACCACCCGTTGGGACACCGGCTCCGTCTTCGCGGCCGTCGCCGCCCACGCCGGCCCCCGCCTCATCACCCGCATTCTCGACCAGCTTCCCCCTGGCTACGCCCTGCTGTTCGGCCGAGCCGAACTCAACTCCGCCGCGTAGGCGGGGCCGTGTCCGTGGGGCGCCGACGGGCTGCACGCGTGCACGGGCCGTTGAGCCCCACAGAACTCGTGCCGTCGCGGCCTCGGTGCCGCGCCCCGCGCCCGACGGTCGTCAACGGACCCCACGCCGAGCTCTCATGGTGATGCCCCGATCTCTGGTCGGGGCATCACGTTGTCGGTACGACGCGGCCGCAGGGCGCGGGCCGCTGCTTTGGCGCGACCCTTTTCCAGGGCGGACACCGATGGCGAGGAGAGGCATAGCGGCGAGGTGGTCGCCGGCCTGCGCGATGGCTCTGCGTGCGGCGGCACTGAGGCAGATGACGCCGGACATGTCGATGATCAGCCGTTGCCCGGATCGGGCAGCCGCGCCAAGGTGTCGGCGCAGCTGTGCGGTGAGGTCGTCGCAGGTCTGCGCGTCCAGGGTGCCCTGCAGGGACATGACCAGCGCGCGGCCAGTGGCTGCCTGGCAGGTTACGGGCGAGCGGTGAGTCATGCAGCCTCGCTCAGAACGGACGCCCATGCCGAAAGGGGCAAGCCCGTGCCGGTGGGGCGCGGTGCTTACCTGTCGCTGCCTTCAGCCTGCCTCTGCCGGTTTACAGAAGCAAGAATGCTCCGCCCGCCCATGTGGCTGTGTCGGGCGGGTCGCGCCGCGGTTTCAGCGCCGTCCCAAACGGTCTGCTTCTGCACGATAGTTCGGGCGCTGTCGAAGCCAACATCAACCGGCTGAAGACGCTCAAACACCAGGTGCTCGGCCGTGCCAGCCTCGATCTCCTTCGCGAACGCGTCCTGCTCGCACGGTGACACCCTCCGCGCTGGATCACAAGATCGTCGACATAACCCTGATCCTGACGTTGATCGCATCGACGAACAGAGCGGGGCAGACGCGGTCGAGTGGCCGGTTCTGCCGCTTCTTGATGATCTGCGGCTCGAACGTGCCCGACACGTCACGCGGGACCTTGATCTCGACCGGTCCGACGTCGGTCAGCACAGTCTTGGCCCGGTCTCCCTTGCGGGTGTTGCCACTGCCCCGGCCGGCTGATTCGTGCTTCTCGTAGCGAGGTGATCCGTGATCTCACCTTCCAGGGCGGACTCCAGGATCCGGGTCAGCTGCTGCAGCAGCCCGCCCTGCCCGGTCAGCTGCAGTCTCTCTGACCGGGCCCTTCCAACCAGCATCGCCGCCGACTGCTCGTCCGACACGGGCACGGGCGGCCCGGACGATTCCTTCTCGACAGGCTGCACGGTACTCAACCCCACGGCCGTGTCAGTCCCTTGGCGTCTCCCCTGAGCGTCGGATCCGCCGTTGGATTTGCACTCCCGCTGTCGGCGACTGTGGCGTCCTCGCTGCGTCGGATGCCGCTGGCGGTGTCGTCGCCCGGACTTTGGATCGGGGCGGTCGTCGCCAAGTCTTCGGGTCGCACCTTTGGGTGGATGCCAGGGCGGGCGAGCTCACCTCAGGCCGACTCCGGCGGCGCGGCGGATGCGGCGGCGCGGCGGTATTCGGCGTTGATGCGCTGGGCTTCTTCGAGCTGGTCCTCGAGAACGATGATGCGGCAGGCAGCCTCGATCGGTGTTCCCTGGTCGACGAGTTCGCGGGCGCGTGCCGCGATGCGCAACTGGTAGCGGGAGTAGCGGCGGTGGCCGCCCTCCGAGCGCAGGGGGGTGATCAGGCGGGCCTCGCCGATGGCGCGGAGGAAGCCCTGTGTGGTGCCGAGCATCTCGGCGGCCCGGCCCATGGTGTAGGCGGGGTAGTCGTCGTCATCGAGACGGCCGTACGAGTCATCTGCTGTCATTTGCACCTCTCTGGGAAACGCGTTGAGGGGCCCTGGTGCCAGTACTGGCACCAGGGCCCCGAAGGAACTACTACACCATCTGCCGGCCCTGATACTGCGCCGGCCTTCTGTGTCCGCGCACCCGACCTGGTTGCTGTCGGTGTCGCGGGGATCGCGGTTGCTTGACCGGAGACCACCTCGCTATCGATGTCCTGCGGTACCCGGACTGAAAGTTGCGCCCGGGCGATCCTGATGGCGTGGGTTCCTCCGTTCTTCCTCGGTGATCAACTACTTACTGGGGGCCTGCGTACTGCGGGTACTGCTGGTGGTGCGTAGATCACAGCGGCCTGTCACAGCGCCACTCTTCGGCAGCCAGCCCCGTTGCCGTCCTGCGTCTGCTCTGGCTGGGAACCTCACTGCCGAACTTCCCGGTGCGCGCGTCCGCAGCTGACGCCTTCACCGGGGTTACCGCTCACTGACTCCTTGCTGGGTGCTGCGCACTGCACTCACGAGTACCGCACTTGCCATGACCGCGGTCTCGCTCGAGGCGGCCCCTGATCACTGCGGGCCACCCGGTCCGGCTGCCAGTCCCGTCGCCGTCCTGCTAAAGCCCTGGCTTCGAAACTCCGCTGCCGCTCCGTCCTGCTCGGTACTGCCGGCCGGCAGTTCATCTCTGCCAGGCCCTGTTATCTCTCTGGCCTACGAGAGAAACCATAGCTGCGCTGACACCCAATGTCTACTCTCACCAACATAGATTTTCGCGAGTCTGGTGAGTAGGTAATCGATCTCGAACGGTGATGCGAAGGTGTGCGGCGCAGCGGGCGAGGGTGTCTGTCGAGGGGGACATCTGACCGACGCCTCGCACAGGGGCGGGGGCGCCCGACGGGCCCACGTCATCACGGCCCCAGACGCGGAGGAGACCACGGCCGACTACGAGCTGGGCGTGCGCACGCTGCACACTTGATCGCCGAGCGATCGCCGAGCCCCGCAAGATCGCCATCGGCCGGGCGGTGACCGCCAGCACATCAGTGGCTGAGCCGCAGGAAGACCGGGAGCGGAGGGCGGAAGCCCATCCCCCTCCTCCGTCCCCCGCCACCGCATCCGCATGTGCGAAAGAGGGCCATGACAGACCGCCGCCCTGGTGTGCCTCGACCGCTTCAGGGCGCCGACCCTCTCTCACCGGAAACGCCTTCGTACGCGCGACAGCATTCTGGATCGAAAGAGCCACCGAGCCGACCGCGGCCTGGGAGGTCAGTGCCGTCCTCGGCGTCGACGCTGCCGGTGAGGAACTGACTGCTGTGATGCTTCAGCAGCTTCCTTCCGGGCACGCCCTCCGCTGTGCTCCGCATGCGGCGCCTTGCAGGGCAGGATGCCGCTGAACGTCCGCAGGTGGACGCGCGACGGCTGCGGGACGACCCACGGCCGGGACGTGAACGCGGCGAAGAACATGCTGGCCGTCGGGCTGACGGCGTCTGTCTGTGGAGCCGGTGTAAGACCTCAACGGAGCACTCCGGGCGGGCAGCCGGCGACGAAGCAGAAACCCCTACAGCGCGAGCCGTAGGAATCCCCCCTTCAGGAGGGAGAGGAAGTCAACCGTGGGAAGAAGGCGACAGTCCTTCCCGTCCGGTGGCACGACCGGTTGAGGGGCCGGGGTGACCCGGGAATAGGATTGGGTCTCATGTCGCAGCTTGACGAGCTGCTCGTTGACGTCGCCACGCTGGTGGAGTCCGGGCAGAGCAATCAGATGTCCTTGACGGTGGTCACCGGTGGCGCTGTCATCACCGGTCGACTGGCGCCCGAAGCGGTGTGGAGGCAGCGGGTCTCGGAGGTCCTGGCTGACTCCGCACGCCTGGCAGAGTTCTCCGCCCTCTTCACCGCTCCGACACGGCAGGACGGGCCGCCCGCACATCTGCACTTCCACATGGCGCGGATCCTTCAGGGCACGATGGGGATCCCGGAGACGGGCGGGATGTACCGCGTCTCGATCGCGGACGTCAGCGCTTGGACCATGGGCGACTTCAGCTACTCCGATCACTGACGTGGAGACGTAGGGAAAACGGCCCACCGATACGCGAGAGGGCGCGACCGGCGGTTCCCATGTGGCCCGAGAGGGCGTTGGCGTAGGACGGCACCTCGTCGATGATCGCCTG